>JAFRSI010000076.1 GCA_017427645.1 Oscillospiraceae bacterium
ACCGGGCCGGTCACGCCTGGTACGTGATGGCATGAGCCGGGAGGTGCGGACGGTGAAGACACTGACAACCTATTACGAGATCGAGACCCTCTGCGAAGGGATGATCGCCGACTTTTCCCGGCGCAAACAGTACACCGGCATATCGCCCGCAGATCCCTGTGGGACGAGGAGTATTTCTATAAGAATTTCGGCGTGGACGGCGAGATCCTCGTGGACCACGCCTGGGGGATCGAGCCGGTGACCATGCGGGACATCAAGGCGTACCGGAGCGGGACCCACAGCGTCTCCAGCGGTCAGGTGCTCCCCAGACCGTATCGATACGGGGAGGCCAGGATCGTGTTCCGTGAGATGATCGAGGGCCTGTGCGGGGACCTGTTCGCGAAGAACCTGGTCGCCGGAGGCGGGACCTGGTGGGTGGCTTACGATTATAAGAGCCTGGAGGCCGTCCCGTCCTACGACGGGCCTCTGAGCATGGACTTCTACGGCCGCATCCATCCGAAGCACAGCACCGGGAGCGTAAAATATCCCACCCTGACGAACAGCGGGCAGATCGTGGCGCCCCCGCTGCTGCGGCAGTTCGACGCGAAGACGGACCACAGGCTGCTCTACCGCAGGCTGGGGGTCTGCGCCACGGACGTCTCGGAGGATACGGGCATCTTTCAGACGAGCCTGTTTCTGGACCGGGAGCGCCTGGAGCGGGAGAGGCAGCTGCAGTACGCCATGCTGGAGGTGCGCCGCAGATTCGGGCCCAACGCGGTCTTCCGGGGGATCAGTCTCCTGGAGGGGGCGACGGCGCTGGAGAGGAACCGGCAGATCGGAGGACATAAAGCGTAATTGCTTTACACGGCTTCCGCTGGAGCGCAGAGAGGGGGAACGGACATGACAGCGATCGGCGCTGTTCCGATGCCGGCGGATTTCCGGTACCGGGATGTTTTCGCGGCCGGCCGGCCGGAACACGACAGATACGACCCGTTCAGCATCAGGCATCCGAAGATGAACGTGGGGCACCGCGCGAAGATATTCTCTCCCTTCGATGCCCTGAAAGGCTTCGGAGAGGCGGTGGCGTCAAAGAGGGTCCCGTACCGGGAGCGCCGGGTCCTGAGCGAAGAGGACCGGCGCGAGCTGGACAGGAGACTGCATATCCTGAAACAGCTCACATACAACGGCAGGATGGCCCGGCACAACCGTGTCCGGATAACCGTCGAACACTATGTCCCCTGCGCGGATGAGAACAGCGACGCCTTCGGCCTCGGGGGACAGTACACGAAGACGGCGGGGATCTGCCGGAACGTGGATGAAACGGCGGGCAGCCTGCTGGTGAACTGTACAAGGATCCGCTTTGATGATATAATCGGCATAGAGAATGACGACGGCGTCTTTCAGAGGGAGTGGATCCCGGATCCGGAATGACCGGGGACCGGACGCCGCATGTGTGAGAGGAGGTCAGTGCGATGAGATACGGGGATATCGATACGGAAGCGCTGCGGGAAGCGGTCAGGGACGAGTGCGCCGCGGCCTGCTTCGGCGGCGGGATCGGACCGGCGCTGATGGACGCCTTTGACGCCGACAGCGCCGGCGAAGAGGAGCTGATCCGGATGGCGGAGCGCTGGGGGATCGACGTCAGCGCGTATGAGCTCTGAGCCGCATTCTACGGGAGAAAGGAGCTGGCGATATGTGTACCAGGTTCTATGTGCTGCCGGATACGGATGAGATACGGGAGATCGTGGAGGAGGTCCAGCGGTCCCTGCTCTCGCAGAAGTTCATCAGGGCCGGGAATGCGGTCCTGACGTCGGGCGAGATGCGGCCGACGAACGTGCTCCCCGTCATCGCCACCGGAAGGAGCGGGAAGAGAGCGGCCTTTCCGATGAAATGGGGATTTCAGATCCCGGGGCGTTCCCTGATCGTCAACGCCAGGACGGAGACCGCCGCCCAGAAGCCGACCTTCAGAGAGTCCTGGGAGAGGCACCGGTGCATCATACCGGCGTCCTGGTACTACGAGTGGGAGCACCTGACCGGAAACGCGGGACAGAAGAAGACGGGCGCAAAATACATGATCCAGCCTAAGGGAGCCGATATGACCTGGCTGTGCGGGATCTACCGCATGGAGGAGGGCCTGCCGGTCTTTGCGGTCCTCACCAGGGAGCCGGCGGGAGAACTCGGCAGGATCCACGACCGGATGCCGCTGATCCTTCCCGGAAATCTGGTCGATGAATGGATCCGGCCGGATACCAGACCGGAGGACCTGCTGCCGTATGCCCTGACGGATATGGTCTATGAGAAGACCGGCTAGTCTGCACGGCCGGAGAGGGATCCGGCCCGGAGACCGCCGGCCGGAGAAAACTGAATACAGAATAAACCGACTTTAAATCGCGCAAGCGGAGCAGCACGGAATCCGTGTTGAGAAACTACCAGGCACCGTACGAAGCCGGATGAACAAGGGGTCACCATGCCCTGTTGTACATCCGATTCCTACGGTGCTTTTTTTGCGCGATGATACTGTTTCGTACGGGGTTGAAGTCCTTTCTCAGGCTGCCGCTTGGGAAAGGACTTCAAAATGAAAAGAGTATATCTTGTGAAAAAGAACCGTGAGATGCCTGCCGCGGAAGACAACTGGATCGTCATGGACGGCCGGGAGTTTGCCGCCTTCATGCAGACGCCGGAGGGAATAGCAAGATCTCCGGGATTCGGCCGGCTGGCCGGCTGCGGCCCGGACGACGTGATCCTCATTGTCGAATGCGGCGAGGAGAACGCGAGACAGTGGCGGTCCGAACGGAACCGGAGCGCTTACGCAGACAGAGTCTGTGGGGAACTGGGATATACGTTTGTGTCTATTCAGAGCATTCCGGCAGACATTCCCGGCGGCATGTCAGAGGAAGCCTTGCTGCCGGACGGCGTCCGCGGCATTGAGGAGGCGGTAACGGACCGGATGATGTCCGGATGCCTGCATGCGGCGGTCAGAACCCTCACACCGGAGGAGCAGGACCTGGTCGAAAAACTGTTTCTCTCCGAAAACCCCATTACGGAGAAGGAGTACGCCGAGAGCATCGGAAGCACGAGGGACCGCGTACATGAGAGGAAGAGGAGCGTGCTGAAACGACTCAGAGCCCTCCTCGGGACCGGATAGAACACCGTCTGAAAATTTTCTTCAGGCGCATCCCCCATTTTGCCGAAAAATTCAGCAAATAAATAGTAGGGGACACTCAATATGATAAAAAGGAGAAATGAAGATGGATCATAATAGAATCAGCATCCGGTCGGAGGCATGGAGACAGAAGGACACCGGCTTTGTGGCGGACCGTCTGCTGGGCGCGGGAATACGGTATGCGGACGAGATCCTCGCGCTGCGGGTGTTCGACCTGCTGAACCTGAACCGGATCGATGCCGGGACGGCGGAGGAGACGATCCTGGTTCTCTACCGTCTGTACAATCCGAATACGCTCGTCGACAGGAGCCTGGAGGAGGGGACGCTGGATCAGTATTTCCCCTTCCCGGACTGGAGAAAGAGGCACAAAGACCTGTCCGCTCTCACGGTCGGGGAATTCGTCATGACGGAGGGCATCAACCACAGGGCGATCGTCCGGATCTGCAGCAGACTGCTGAAGGCATTCTACAGGTCGGAGGAATACTGCGGCAGGGAGTACCGCTATCTGGATTACCGGGAACTGCTCGGGAAGGAGGCGGAAAAAACCAGTTAAAACTATATTCGACCCTCCGATGAGCTGCCGGGCTCCCGTCCGGCAGGGGGCACTGGGAGTAATTTCGGACAATGGATCTGGTAGACTCCGTACAAGAGACTGGAAAAAGGCCGGAAAAAGGGCAAAAGACTTGTCATAAGGAGGAATATGCACATGAAAACGAAAGAAGCCATTTCTTACCCATCCGATCTGTGGGACCGCGTTTTTCGCGGCCTGGACTCGTTCGACGAGCAGGCTATCGTCCGCTTCATCCGCATGGTGGTCGCTGGGCAGCCGGAGTTGCCGAAGAAGGAGCAGACCTGCCGGGCGTTCCGGTGAGACTGCGGGCTGAGAAAGGATGGGTATATGTATATCATAACTGATCCAATACAAATCAGTTAGCTCAGTCATTTTTGAGACGCATTTTTGGGACGAGCTGAAATGATTTGCAGCTCAGTGCAGAGATTGTGGGAAAATTAAAACAGCCGGATAGATATTGACTATCGTGCTTGATTTTCGTATAATAATAAGCACAAAAGTCAAATCCGAAGGAGGATGTGAACACATGAACCACACGCAGCAAATCCTTGATATGGCCAAGCAGAATAACGGCGTCGTGACTGCCTCTATGGTTGATGATGCCGGTCTTTCCCGCGGTGTTCTGAAATATCTTGCTGATCTCGGAAAACTGGAAAAAACCGCGCGGGGCATTTATATCCTTCCTGGCACCTGGGAGGATGAGTTTGTATCGCTGCAGGAGCGATTCAAACGCGGGATCTTCTCCCTGGAGACCGCCCTGTTTCTCTGGAATTTGACTGACCGTACCCCTGGGAAATTCCATATGACCTTCCCCGGCACCTACAACCTCTCAAAACCGAAAGCCGAAGGAATCCTGTGCCGCAGCGCAAAGGAGCCGTATTACAGCCTTGGTATTACGAAGGCGCAAACTCCCAGCGGAAATAAAGTCGCGGTCTACGACGCCGAGCGGACGCTCTGCGACGTGCTACGGCAAAGAAACCGTGTGGATGTGAGTGTTGTAACCAACGCATTCAAGCGCTATGCCGCGCAGAAAGAGAAGAACATCCCGTTGCTGTCACAATACGCAAAAATGCAGAAGGTCGAGGAAAAACTCAGATCGTATCTGGAGGTACTGCTGTGAAAAACGCGATGCAACTGAAGGCTGTGATGAAGAAGATTGCAAAAGAGAAAAAGATTTCCGCCCAACTGGTCCTCCAGAACTATATGCTGGAGCGCTTCCTGGAACGGATTTCCGTCTCTCGCTTCAGCGACAAGTTCATTCTGAAGGGCGGATTCCTGATCGCGTCCATGGTTGGTCTTGATTCCAGAGCGACCATGGACATGGACGCCACGATGAAAGGCTACCCGGTCACAGAGGAGACGATTCAGCGGATGATCGAAGAGGTGGTGGCGATCCCCATCGAAGATGACGTCACCTTTACAATGCCCTGTGGTTATTCCCTTTCACAGTGCAGGGGAGCGGAGGAGAGATCTCCGCTTCCCGATAGTGGATGTTCGGATCCCGTCCGGTGAAAAGTTCTGTTGTGAAACCGCAACTGCATGAAAAAGCCCGATGCACGGCATCGGGCTTTTTGCTGTTCATATGACGCGATCATAGGTTATTGTTCCGACTCCTTCAGCTCCATTCTGCTGAAGCCGCAGATATTAATCAGAATGATGGCCAGGATGCTTCCCGCCAGGAATATCATGATCGCGGGAGTATAGGATTCATAGTTCGTCTGGCTCCAGGCGATGATGGAGCTGGTGATGGCGCGGAGGGCGCCGGCAATGGCCGTGGCCAGGGAATAGATGACCATGAACGCCTTGCCGTCTCCGCCGGAGAGGCTCAGATACATGGACTGCTGGACGTTGTTCGGCGCGCCCATCATGAACATGACGATGTAGTATCCGACCACCAGAAGCGTCACCACGCCGACCGGAGCGAAGCCGAAAATCGTCAGGCCGACGACTTCCAGACCAAGGAAGAGTGTGATGACGAAACGCAGTCCGACACGCGTATCCAGGAAGCCGGAAATGATGCTGCCGGCCAGCTGGAACAGTCCGGCAAAGGACGCGATGGTCACGGCGGTGTCAGAGGAGACACCCTTGGAGACCATGATCGGAACGATTGCCAGCGAGAGTCCCATCATGCCCATCATGCTGAAGCCCCAGCCCAGGGAGCCGATGAGGAACTTCGGCCTCTTCAGGAGCTTGCCGTAGGTCCAGGGAGTTTTCCGGTCATCCGGCTTGTCAAAACCGGCGGCAGCAGCTTCATCCGGAGTCATGTTTTCCGGATACAGTCCCACGTCACTGGGGTTGTCCTTGATCAGGAAGATGCAGGCGATGGCCCACAACACGACGATACCGCCGAATATCAGCATCGTTTTCCGGATGCCGACTGCATTGTTGACCCTGTAGTAGATCGGGAGAACAACCAGGCTGGAAACGGTGATGATCGCGGTAACGATGCCGAGTATTTCACCCTTTCGCTTCGGGAACCAGTTGCCGACGCGTGCGCCGACCGCGATCTGCGCGTACAGCATGGTCGCAATGTAGTTGGTGGCAATGAAGACACCCGTCATCCCCGCGGGAACGGTGGGTATCAGCATATAGCTGATGCCGCCCAGCAGGAATCCGGCGATGGACATCGTCTTCAGGGAGATCCGCTTTGACAGGACTCCCACAAAAAGAACGACGATAACGGAGATCAGATTGCCGATGGTGTTGGCGTTGTAAAGAGGCGCCGTTGACATGCCCTTCAACTCGGCGACCGCGGGGATGAAAACGTTGACGGAAACGGTCGTCAGAAAATTGAAGGTCATGAAAGAGATCATACAGACGATGATCGTCCTGAGGGATTGCACCCTCCATTTCGTATTATCTTTCATATTTCATTATCTCCAAAAAGAATGACTGCCCTGACGGAGAAGGGGATCGCTCCTTAACGCACTCAAACCGGACGTCAGTTCTCCGCCCTGACGTATTGGCGCAGCGTGCCGATGCCCTCCACCTCGATCTCGACGGTATCTCCGTCGCTGAGATAGGGGATCTCCCCGGCGCGCTCATGGATGCAGCCGTGGCCTACGGTTCCGATGCCGATGACCTCACCGGGCAGTATGGCGGTATCCTCCGCCACGACCTTGAACAGCTGCGGCAGCGTCCAGTACATGTCGTCGGTACAGGAGTCGGTCAGCGTCTCGCCGTTGACCCGGGCGTCCACCTTCAAAAAGAGTTTGCCGTCCCGGTACTTGTCCCGGAACTCGTCAAAGGTCACCACCCAGGGGCCGAGGCCGGACTCAAAGTCCTTGCTCTTGTGCATGCCCAGGAATCCGACCTCCTCGCCGCAGATTTCACGGTCGCTCCAGTCGTTGAAGATGGTCAAGCCGACGATGTACTCCTCCATCTTTTCGGGAGGTACGTTGCGCCCTTTCTTTCCGACCACCAGCGCCACCTCTGCCTCATAGTCCAGCGTCGTGGAGCCAGGCTTTCTGGAGATCTGAGCTTCCGGTCCCTCGATGACACCGGGGTTCTGATAGTAGAAGACCGGCCGCTTGTACCAGATGGCGGGCGTCACGATGCCGCTCTCCTTGCTGGAGCCTTTGGAGTGCACCTCGAAGATGCTGGAGTCCAGGATGATGGGGGGCTGCAGGATCGGCGCGCAGAGGCAAACTGCCTCCAGGGGCAGTTTCTCCGGGTTTCCGGCCTTGTCCAGGGCGCTCTGAATGGTGTTCACGGTGTCGGGATAACGCTCCAGGAGATCCTGAACATCACGGATCGTATCTCCCGCATCCAGCAGGGAGGTCAGATCCACCACGTCCTCGCCCAGTTTTACACCGGCGCGGGGGCCAAACATTTTATAGCGATAAGTCAGCAGCTTCATCGGGTTCTCCTTTGCCTCCTTTTATTTTTCCTTGTCGACCATGTTCTTGTGGCCCTCCTCCGGCTTGGCGTCGGTGCGGAGCTCGGAGGAGTAGCACTCGTGGACCAGACTGGCCCGGATATCCTTCATCATGGCCTCACGCAGCGGCTGGGTGAAGGTCTCGCGGGTCATGCGGCGCACCATCCGGGAGGGGACACGCTTCATCAGATCCCGGGCAAACTCCCAGGCCCGATCCAGTTCCTTGCCGTGAGGCACTACTTCGGCAAAGATTCCCAGTTCCTTTCCCCGCTGCGCATCGATCACGCCGCCGTTCAGCAGCAGTGCACGGGCGGCGTTGATGCCCATCAGACGCTCGTAGAGGATGTTCACACCGTCGATGGGGGCGCAGCCTGCATCCTGGATGTGGCGATCCACGGTATAGGCGTTCTCCCCGGCAATGATGTAGTCGGAGAGGAGCACGGATTCGGGATGGATGGTGATGGGACCGTTCAGCGCGCAGATCACCGGCACCGGGATATCCAGCCAGGCCAGCGGTACGCGCGTGGCGGTCAGATACCACCAGTCATAGGTGCATGCGCTGGTGTACTCGGGGAAATAGGTAGTGGACAGCTCCTTGTCAGACAGGGAAACGAAGCTGTCGCCGGTACCGGTGAGGATCACGATCTCGTTTTCGGGGTCCATGCTGATGTCATGACACAGGCCCAGATACGCCTTGTGGATGGCCTCGCAGAAACGGACGGGGCCGTCGTCGGTGTGGAACCGCACCTCCAGGATGCCGTCTTCGCGCCGCAGATGGGCCATGCCGTCCCACCGGGGTGCATATTCTTCCAGGTATGTGCGGTAAGGATGATATTTATCGTACGTATAAGCCATATTGCGCCTCCAAATGTATTAGTATGGTTGTTCTCATCCGAGCGGAGTCCTCCCCTCAGCCCGGTTCGGGCTGGGGGGAGGCGGAGGAAAAGAGCAGATGTCTCATCAGATGACAGCGTTGGGATCCTTCTTCAGCAGGCTCTTGCGGCCGAGAATGGCGGCGATCAGGGAGCAGGTGGCGGTGATGCACATCATGAAGCCGATGTAGGTGCCCACGGAGCCGCCGGCCTTGACAGAGGCCAGGATACTGGTGGTGATGGAGGAGAACAGGTACTGTACGAAGCCCATGAAGGCTGCGCCGGTACCGGTGGCCTTGCCGGATGCGTTCATGACCAGAGCCATGGCCACGGGCAGGACGATGCCCTGGCAGGCGGGCAGGATCCACAGGATGTACTGCATCCAGTGCCAGTCAGCCGCACCGGTGATGAAGCAGAAGGAGAAGACCAGACCCACGCAGACCTGGATGGCGTTCAGCGTCCAGATGATCTTGGAGGGGTTGACCTTAGGAGCGATGAAGTAACGGCCGATGGCGGCGAAGATCGTCATGGCGACGGCGCCCCAGGCGTAGACGTCGGCGTAGTGGCTGTTGTCCATGCCCAGTTCGGTGACCATGGCGAAGGACATGGAGCCGGCATACAGGAAGAAGGTGGCCATGTTGAAGGCGAAGCAGAGAACGAAGAATACATACTCGGGGGTGGCCAGGCAGGATTTGACCTCGCCGGCGATACGCTTGATGCTGCCCTTGCCGGCGATCTGGGATGTCTCACGGACGAAGATCAGGACCAGGAGGCAAAGGACGCCGCAGATGATGGCCTGCAGCCAGAAGATGGCGGGCCAGCCGTAGGCGTTGCCGACCCACTTACCGGTCAGCGGGAGGATGATGGGGATTGCGGCGGACCAGATCTGCATGAAGGTCAGCGCGATGGCGGAGGTACGGCCCTTGCCGGCGTCGCCGCCGACGCCGCGGGCTGCATTGGAGGAGGCCGCGCCGCCGATACCCTGGATCATGCGGGCCGCGATCAGACCTCCCAGGCCGGTGGCCTGGGAGCCGATGACGGCGCCCACGATGCAGACCAGAAAGCCGAAAATCATGGTCTTTTTCTTGCCGATCATGTCGGACAGGGGACCGACAATGACGTGGCCGATCATCATGCCGTAGAAGAAGCCGGAGGTGACCATCAGCGTGCTGTTGCCGGAGGCCAGGTCGTTGGCAATGGTGGGAAGGATCCAGTTGATGGTATCCATGTGGATGGCGCCCATGGACAGGATCAGACCACATACGATGGACATGATCGCACCGTACTTGACGACCTTGTCCTGGGTCTTCTGCAGATTGCTGTTTTCCATAAACGATTCCTCTCTTCTTTTAGTTTTTCTCTTGTACCGGGGCGGCGAAGGGACTGTGCGCTGTTCAAAAGCTTCACCGCTGTCTGGTTCCTCACGCGGGTATTCAAGTTGTATAATGATTGTATACAATGTGAATGCAAATGTCAACTGTGTTTTGCGAATACAGACGCATTTTTATGAAATACACAAATCGGGTTGCTGCTTTTTGCGCACTATTACGGATAAAGGCTTGACAGAAGGAGGAGTGTTCAGTAAAATGTGTATATATTTGTATACATTTGTACTAAATCCCGCATTGCCACCACCCAATTCGTAAAGGAAAATGATAGCATGGCCAGAAAAAGCACCAAAGCCAACATGTATGACAGAATCTACAGCAGCGTCCGCAACGATATCATCGGCGGCAAGTACAGCGGAGGCTCGTTTCTGATCGAGAGCGATCTGTGTGAACAGTTCGGCGTCAGCAGGACGCCGGTCCGTGAGGCACTGATCCGTCTTGCCCAGGATAATTTCCTGGAGCTTGTTCCGAACCGCGGCGCATTTATTCCCCATATCACCATCAACGATATCATAGAGCTTTGCGATCTGCGGGGCGCAAATGAAGGCCTGGCGGCCATGCGCTGCGCCTCTCATGCCTCCGAGCCGCTGATCCAGAGCCTGGAGGCGTCCATCCACAGGGAAGAGGCCCTGTTGGGGAGCGAGGATCCGGATTCCGCCAAAATCTCGGAAGAGGATTTCTTTTTCCATGCGTTGCTGAAGAAGGGCTGCGGCAACAGCCGCCTGGAGCACACGCTGGACCTGATCGACAACCAGATGAAGCGGTTTACAAACATCTCTGCCGACCGGCTGGCGGTGTCCGCTACGCTGCCGGTCAGTCTTCAGTTTCACAGGCAGGCGCTGGAGGCCATCCGTACCGGCGACACATTCGGGGCGCAGACGGCGCTGATCCAGCACTGGAGTGCCATGCTTCACGGTTATATCGAGCGGGACCTCTCCGGTCTGCTGGATACCCGGCTATAATCGACTGGTCAATGAGTCTGCCGGCACAGGACAGTCCGTACGCCACCCGGCAGCTGCAAATACATATTTTTTATATCGCGAGCCTGTCGGACAGCCGGCAGGCTCGCGGCAGTGACGGAGACGAGACCATGAGATATAAACACACAAACAGAAAAGGCTTCTGGCTGGGCTTTATCGACTTCTTCACGGCCGGGCTTTTCTTCCTGCTGTACATGCCGCTGGGCGGCCTGCAGGACGAGCTGGAACAGGTCCTGGAACATAAGGTCCTGCCCTACTGGAAGGCCTATCTTCTGGGGATCCCCACGCTGTTTATCTACACGCTGGTCTGGATGGCCCGGATCGCCGAAGAACTGAAGACCAGGGCCGTGGAGCTGGGGATCGAAGGTCCCCACACGTCCTGGCGGCATATGTTCTGGTGGAATATGCTGGGGTGTCCCTGCTGCGGGCCCATGATCGCCACCCTGCGTTTTTTCTCCACCCTGAACAGGGTGGAAGCGGAGCTGAACAGACGGAACCTCGGCGACTGAACGAACCGGAAGAACAGACACATCACGTGAAGAGACCCGGAGGCGCATATGCTGAAAACGGAGAAAAAAGTCGAATATCTGGAGCTGATCTATGATCTGATCTTCGTCTATATCATCGGGCGGAACAACTCCCTGCTGCACAATATCGAGAACGGCTTTGTGGACGGGAGGGTCTTCCTGGTCTACATCCTGTGCAGCCTGGCAGTCATTCAGGTCTGGAACTTCTCCACCTTCTACATCAATATGTACGGACGGAACGGCGTCCGGGATCACGTCTCCCTGTTCCTGAACATGTATCTGCTCTACTACATCGGCGAGGGGACCCGGCTGCACTGGGAGAGCTTCCAGAACCAGTATCACGCCGCCTGGGCACTGATCCTGATCAATCTCGGCGCGCAGTACGCCATCGAGCTGCGCCATCACCGGGATCAGCCCGAGGACGCCAGGGCGATCCGGGGCATGATGGCCGCCCTGTTCGGGGAGGCCGCCATCGTGCTGCTCGCCATACCCGTCTACAACCGGACGGGGATCCCCCTGGCCGGCGCCGCGATCCTCTGCGGCATTGCGGCCACCTGGGCGTTTTCCGGCCGGAGCAGGTCCCGACAGGTGGATTTCACCCATCTGACCGAGCGGGCCATGCTGTACGTGGTCTTTACCTTCGGCGAGATGATCATCGCCATCGCCTCCTATTTTGAGGGCGGGCTGACGGGGAGCTCCGTCTATTTTTCCGGGATGTGCTTCCTGATCGCGGCGGGACTCTTCCTGTGCTACGAGGTGCTCTATGACCACATTGTAGACCGGGAGATGGAGAACTCCGGCATGGGTTATATGCTGATCCACATCTTCCTGATTTTTGCCATGAATATCATCACCGCCTCGCTGGAGTTTATGCGGAATGAGGAGGTGGCCCTCTGGCCCAAGGTGCTGCTTCTGACGGGGGCGTTTCTCCTGTACTTTCTGTGCCTGTTCGCCCTGCTGTCCTACGCCAGGGAGGAGATGAAGCGGTGCAGCCGCTTTATCCTCCGGGTGGCCGTCCTCTCGGCGGCCTTTGCCGCGCTGATGGTGCTGCTGCGGGAGAACATGCGGCTGAATATCCTGATCTCCGTGCTGTTCGTGTTTGCCCAGTTTGGAATGCTGCTTCACTTCCGGCGGCAGAACGAGAGGCGTCGTCCGGTGCAGGAGGAGAGGGTATGATGGAGCAGACGGTGATTTATCTGATACGTCACGGGCAGACGGACCGCAACCGGGCCAACGTGCTGCAGGGCAGAAGCGACGTACCCTTGAACGACCAGGGCAGGCAGCAGGCGGCCGCGGCGGGACAAAAGCTGAGGGAGGCTGGCGTGTCCTTTTCCCGGATCTACACCAGCCCGCTGATTCGGGCGGTGGAGACGGCACAGATCGTGACCGGGAAGTGTCGGCTGGAGACAGACCCACGGCTGATCGAAATGGACTACGGCCCCTACGAGGGGACAGACCTGCATCATCCGCCGGAGGAACTGACGGCATTTTTCCGGGACATCACCCATATGCCCGCCCCGGCGGGCATGGAGCCTCTGGATCACGTGGTGGAGCGCATGGGGAGCTTTTTGGAGGAACTGCGCAGGGCAGGGATCGGCGGCAATATCCTGATCTCCACCCACGCCATTGCCATGAAGGGGGCGCTGGAGTATCTGACGCCCGGCTCCAACGGGAGCTTTTGGGGGACGTATATCGGCAACTGCGCCGTATATGCGGCATACTTGACAGACAGAGGCTATTCCGTTCCCACCGCCTGGGAGCCGTAATAAGCATAGAAAAGCAGTGAAAACCTCGGGGCTCATGAGGCCTCGAGGTTTTCACTGCTTTTTACCTGCATCGGAATGCAGTGCTGCGGGCAGATGGCATGCCCTGCGCCGGCGATGCCATTCATGTTGAACATCCTGATGAATGCGGATCTGAAAAGCTGACGCCCTGCCCCCGAAGCCGGGGGCAGGGCGTTGATGCGTTTTCGGTTATTAGATGTTCGGTCCCGTTTCGAGCTGGTTATTTTCCTTTGCCCTTTCATTCTTGATCTCGGGCTCCGGCGCCTTCTCCGGCGCGGCAGCCTGGCGGTAAGGAGACTTCTCCGCAAACAGGTTGTCGGGCTTCAGGGCGTCCTCCAGGGCCTGGCCCTTGAGCTCGTAGATCTTGTCCGCGCCGGGCAGATGCTTGGCGATAAGGCCGTCTATGGCCTTCTCGCCGTGGGTACCCAGGGCCTCCAGCGCCTCCGGATTATCGACGTTCATCGCGTCAAACAACATAACATCACCGGTGGCGCGACCAAGTTCTGCCTTGGTGCGGTTCGCGATCTCCTGCAGACGCTGGACCTCTTCCTTAGGCTTGTTGGCTTTCTCTGCATTAGACACAGCCTTCACGTCCTTGGTCCATTTGTTATTAAGCTGCTCCGTTCTAGAAGCGGCCGCGGTAAACGCCGTCGAGTACTTCTCGGAAGACTTCTGCGCAGACAGATCGTTCTCCATGTCGCGGTTGATCGTTTCATACGCCAGGCGGTCCTTGGTGTACTGCCGGCGCTCCTCATCCGTCAGCGTGATCTCGCCGCGGCGCTCCGCCTCCAGCATGACGGACGCCTTCTGGTTTCTGCGGTTCAGGTCCACTGCCATCTTGAGACCCCGGGCAACGCGGAGATCCTGTTGGGTCAGCAGTGGCTTCCCGTCCTTGTCCTTGGCCTTCATGGCCGCCTCCATGAGCTTGGGATCCCGCTCCAGCAGCTCCACGCCGCGCATGGTCTGGCTGCGGGTGGCCAGGTCGCGGGTATTGCTCAGCGGCTTCGGCTCCCAGCGGTGCAGATAGTGATGCATGCCCTCGGCGATGAGCTGTCCCAGCTTCTGCGGATCCGGATTTTTGGGATCCCGATAGGCGCTGACTGCCTCCATGGCCTTCTGCCGGGCCGGCTGGATGACTTCATCAAAATACCGCTCGGTATTCGACCGAGGAGACGTCCTGTCGTAGATGACTGTCTCCGTAAACATGGAGCACGAGTTTATCACGTTCTGCTCTCTGGTGAGGCTCGATGCCTCCTCGCTCCGGAGCCCGCCGCTGATAGCGGGATCGATGGCGGCGAAGAGGCTCAGCGCTGTGAACTCCTTGTCGCTCACCTCCGTGCCGGGGAGGTCCTTGCCCTTGGGCAGCTCGTACTGCTTGAGCTTCTTGAACGTCTCGCTGCTGTAGACGAACTTGTCGGCGTAGCTCTGGAGAAACGGCGGCTTCGCGGAATAGATGGTGTCGTAGGTGTTCATATACTGCTCGATCGCGCAGTTGGAATAGTCCTTCTCCATCAGCTCAAGCTTCTCCCGGAACGCCCGGCTCTCTTCCATAGCGGCTTTCTCTTCGGCCCGCTTCTGATCTTCCGCAAACTGCTTTACCTCCGCATCCAGGATCTCCGGGGTGCGGCGATCCAAAAGCTCCTGGAAATTGTCCTTCTCCGCCTTCCAGTTCGCGCTCTGCTGATCATAGGTCTCCTTCAACTTGTTGTAGTCGTCAAACTCCTTCTGGTAGGCGCGGCCTCTGGTGATGAAGTTGGCAAACCGCGCCCAGAGGCCGGGACGCTGCGGCTCGGTGGGCTGCGGCGTAAACGGCTCTGTGATGGGCTTGCTGAGGGCAATGTTATTCACTTTGTACTGAAGCTGGATCGGGGTCTTCTCTCCCGCCGGAAACGCGATGATCCGTCCCATCCGGATCTTGTCGAGAAACTCCGGCGAATCATAGGCGGTGCCGTCCTCAAAGGGGTTTTTCCAGCTCTTTCCGTCCTCGGCCAGTTCATAGATGCGCAGATTGTCGGCACCGTCGCTCATCTCGAAGCCGGTTCCTTTTTCCACGTCCATGCCCAGGTTGAACAGCCAGCCGGCGATCTTCTCCTTAAAATACGTTATATCTCTGTCTTGCGATTCCTGATCCATTACCGGCGGTTTGTCCAGGGGCTTCTGGATCGCTGCCTTATAATCTTTTTTGCTGAACGCCATGGATATTCCTCCTGCAAAATATTATTCTGAAGTTGTTTTATCGTCTTTCCCGGGGCCTGTCCGCCTTCCCGGGAAGGTCAGGCGGCTTCCCCGCCGGGGACTCACGCCGGGTCCACCGTGATGATGCAGCGGCCCTCGTAAAACGCGGCGCTCACACCGCCGGTGCGGAGACAGCGGCTCAGCCGCTGCGCCAGACGCAGGTCGGGCTTCAGGGGGCCGCTTCTGTCCCGGTACTGCAGCGTCACCGTCCCCGGCCGGGGAAAGGAGCAGCGGAGCAGTCCCGCGCCGCCCTTCGCATCGCGCACGGCGGAGAACACCTCCTCCGCCAGCGCGGCGGCGCACAGGCGCCGGGCAGTGGGTACGCCCTGGGCAGTGAGCTGCTGTTCCAGCTCGGCCAGCACCTCTTCCAGGTCTCTGGCGCCCAGGGACACGATCTTATCAGCCAAGGGACTCACGCTCCTTTTTCATTACAACTCCATCCCGCCCGCGTTCTTCTGTTGCTGCTGTTGCTTCATCTCCCGCTCCACCGTCTTGGCGTCGCGGATTTCAAAATCAGCCGCCGGCGCAGTGAGATCCATAGATGCGGGGTCAGCCAGGCTATTCAGCTTCATGCGGCCCTCCAGAACGCCGTCCTGGATCTGCTTGCTGAACTGCTTGGGGTCCTGGACGTACTCCTGGGTCAGCCGGAGGTTCTGCTCCAGCATGGTGGGAAGCGGTTTCCCTTCCGCATTGTAATCCCTGACGGCGAAATCATCATAGACGGTCTCCTGCTTCACCTTGCTGGTCTGCGCAAGGAGGGTGGCATTGGCCGCATCGGTATACTTCATGCCGGGGTTTTCCTTCAATTGTTTGCCGATCTGCTGCTGATAGGCCTGGGTCATAAACGTGGGGGCAAGCTGCGTGCAGACCTGGGGCATGCTGTCCCCCGGGAGCCCGTTGACCAGATGCCTCTGGTTGAACAGGGCTCTGCCCAGTTCGCGGGGGAACTGGCTGCAGTCGCTCACCTTGTCGATGACTTTATAATAGGCGCCCTTGCCGTACTTCTGGTCCAACTGCTTTTGGTTGCTGCTTACGTCCTGGCTCATATCAAAGGTGGCGTCGCTCAGCAGTCCGAACTCCCGGTAACCCTTCTGCTCGGTCAGGTCCGGTTTGCTGAAGTCCAGTTTTTCAGCCTGTTTGTTGATCCGCTCCGGCATCACATCCGCCGCATCGTACTGCAGCTTCACCAGCCAGTCCCTGTCCGCTGCGGCCTTCTTCTCCAGCTCTGGGTCGATCTCATACGTCTTGCCTTCGCTCTCCGCTTTTTCCTTTTTATCCTGCTCCGCCTTCAGCAAACCGCCCGACTTATAGTGGTCATAGACCTCCTTCATGGCGTTTGCCCGGGCCTCCTGCATCTCCGGGTCGTTCTCATCGAAGAGCTGCTCGTTGGTGTACAGGAGGTTTCCGTTCTTATCCCGCTTGGTGGCCAGGACCAGCGTCGCGAGGGTATAGTAGGAGCTTCGGAAGGTCCTGAAGCCGTTGGTCTCATCCAGATTTTCAATGTCGCCGTTGGCCCCGGGGAAGGTCTGCCGCAGATCCTCTATCGTATCCGGATGATACTTTTCCAGAGCAGCCCGGTAGGCGGGGGCCTGCGTGATGATGCCGCAGTTATTGGCCCGGCCGACCTTGTTGCAGAAGGCCACCTTCTTCCGGGCTGCCACCTCGTTCTCATAGTTCACCACAGCCGCTTTTTCCTTCTTATAGAAGCCAAAAAAGTTCCAGAACTTCTGCCAGCCGGTCAGCTGTGCCGGCTGCACCAGCGGGCCGGCGAGATCATATCCGGTGGGAGTCAGCTTCGAGGGCGGATCCTTGATCTGCCCCGTACGCTTATCGGGCACGTAGACCTCCACGTTTTCCCCGTTGGCCAGAGCGCTGAAGACCATCTGATTGACGGCCTGCTTCCCGTGATCGTGGTAGTACTGGGCGTATGCCTGGGTCCTGTTGTTCCTGTCGACCTTGTTTCCGTCGCGCAGGGTCATGTTCGGTAGATCCCGGTTGAATTTTTCCACCAGAAGATCCGTGACGGTGCGCCCGTTGATGATGATGTGGTCAGCCCGATCCAGATACGGTATTGTGGTATTCAGGTCATAACGCTTGTCCCACTGACCGAAGGCATCTTCCAGCTGGGCTGATACGGTGGCGTCGGAATAGGCTTCTATGTGCTGATCCAGTGTTTTCGGGTCCAGCTTCTTTCCCTTTTTTTTCGGCATGGTCGGATCCCTCCTTATAGAAATGTCAAATGATATGCGGCTTATTCATCATCCCGGAGGGCCTCCAGCTCCTCCAGGGTCAGGCCCCAGTTCTCCGGCATGCTGAACAGGGCCTGCAGCAGCACGTTTTCAAAATCGGCGAAAAAGACCTCGCTCTCCCCGGGCTGGATGAGGCGCCGGGCCGTTTCCCGCTGCTCGGGTGTGAAGGTCACCCCCAGACTCTCCCGGTAAAAGCGGTCCACCTCCGCCGGGACCAGGCCCTCCCGGATCCCGATCAGGTACTCCAGCCCCTGGAACACCAGGTCCAGCTCCGCCACAACGGGCTCGGTCTCCAGCCTGCGCAGCTGGATGTGGAGGGAGCCGGCTGCCTCCTCGTCCCAGCAGAGCTTTTCCGCCCGGGTGAGGATCCGGTGCCTCCGGGCCAGCTCCTTTACAGCCGCCCAGCGCTCCCGCACAGGCCCGGAGGAGAGGATATCCTGGATCTGCCTGCGAAAGCCCTCCTCCCGCAGGTTCAGCACCGCATCCAGACGCATGGTACGGGCCTTGAAGCGGAAATCAATGATGCTGTACTCGCCTCTGGGATCCACGCCGGGAAGGCGAAGGCAGATATCCGGGTCGTCCGGCAGGATGACCTTCTTCCCGTCGGCGTCATTCACCAGGGCAAGCTGCTTCTTTGCCTCCTCGACGGCGATGCGCCGGTATTCCTCCGCCGGTTTTTCCGATCTTTCGATCCGCTCCCTCTGCTCCGCCGTCAGCGGCGGGCGAAAGGGCGCGTACCGATCGTTCTGCCTCATAAAAACATCCTCCCGGTCTGTTGTTGTATCCCGTATCGCGGGCTGTATTACCAAATTATACATATTAGTCTATCAAAGCGCTATACCGTTGTCAAGGCCGGAACCGTGCCGGATTCCGGAAGAACTGCTGGCACAATATTCCATTTTGCCCGCAATTTGCAGGCGTGGCGCGCTATGCGCAGGAAGGGCATCAGGGGCGGCGGCAGGCGGCCTGAGATCGCAGGAACGACAGGGATCCGCTTTGGCGCGGCGTTCCTCCGGACTGCCGGACACGTCCGGATATGACTGAGAGGGACAGAACCGCAGACCCTGCCGTTCTGAGACCGATTACTGGAGAGCGGTCTCTCCGTGATCCGCCTCTCTCCGGTTTCTGCTCTGTTTTCGCACGCCGACAGGCCGGCGGACCGCCTTGAGGGGTTTCATCCTGCTTCGCCGCAACTCTTTCAGCAGATTTCGAGTTGATTTCATGTGCCGCGCGGACTATAATCGGATGAAAGGAGAATCATGCACCGAGGAACCGGCCGGAGGAAAGCAGTTGTTTTCCGGCCGGAAGGGCGGATGCGAGAACAGGAGGTAAACCATGTCAAGACCGGAAAACCCCAACGAACGCCCCAGACAGACGGAGAAGCCGCAGTTTTACAGCTTTGAATCCCCCTTCCGCGAAGGAAACGCCGGGGACGGCAGGGAGTGGGATTCCTTCCTGGAACAGTTCCGGGACGGAATACCGGAGGACAAAGCGGGACCGCAGATGTTCCAGCCCCTCAAAGCCAGCGCGCATAAAATGATAGGTCCCATGGAAAACCTGTTCCGGCAGGGGCTTTTCGGCGGTATGGACGCCTTCCCCTCGGTGGACGAGGTGGTCCGGGACGGCAAGCGCATCCTCATCGTCGAACCGGACGGGACGGTCACCAACTACTCTGACAAGTACCTGAAAAACAACCCCACCGTGGCGAAGATGCGGAAGCTGGAAGCCGGCCGCAGCACCGAGGGCTACGGACGGGTGCTGCTGGGCCATCTGGGACTGTTCCTGGGCGGAAAGGGCAAGGCGGACCTGAAAAACTACGAGAAGGCCTTCGGCGATGTGACGCCCGCCGATCCCGGCAGCGGGGGCGTCTTCATCGACACGCCGGACGGTCTGCTGACGCTGGCGGACAGCCGGACCGTGGATTATGCCAACCGTGAAAAGGCCATGATGGACAAGGCCGAGCAGGAGTACGGAAAGCTGCAGGAGGACCTGGATAAGAAGACCGCCCCGCTGGAAGCCAAAAAGGAGGAGCTGAACAGGGAGCGGGAACGCTATGAGCGGCTGGCCCACCCGGACCTGCCCCCCTTCCCGCGGGAGAGCAATCCCTTCCGGCGCTTCTTCACGTGGATCCGTCTCGCCCCGCACTCGGCACAGTATAACAGGGAGCTGGACCGCTATAACGAGATCAAGCGCACCCGCGCGCCGTATGAAAAGAAGAAGAAGGACTACGAGGAGCATCTGAAGGCGGAGCAGCCGGAGCTGGACAGGATGGAGGCCGAGCAGAAGGCCGCGCAGGAAAAGGCGGACCAGGAGATCAGCAGGAATAACCAGGCCGTCGAGACGCTCCGGACAGACAATGAGGGCACTTTCAAAAAAGTGCAGCAGATGACCGACCTGACGAACCGGGTCCGCAAGTACAAGAAACAGTACGATGCGGAGGTCCGCGATTTCCTGACCGGTGAGTGGAATCTCCGGCGCAAGCTGGGGATAGAGCGCAACATGAAGAGGGTCACCGAGTCGGAGGCGGTGCAGTTTTCAAAGGGATCTGTGGGCGCCATGCTGGACATCATCAACAACCGCGCGATCATCGACGCCGAGATGAAGAAGGATATGCCCCGGCTGGATGCAAAAAACCGGCAGATCTGGGAAAGATCGAAGAAGCTGTCGGAGAACAACCCGAATATGACCATTCAGGAAGAGGTAAACATCGACAACACGCCCTACAACGACGTCAACAAGCTGCTCACTCTGACGGACTATGCGACAGCCGCCAAAATCGCCTGGGAGGTGGAGAGGGTGTACGCGAAGCAGGCGGAAGAGGACGAACGCAGGGGCCTGCCGCCCAAAGACTACACTGCCGACAAGCAGCGCAGCTTCGACAAGCTCTCGGCAGCTCATTACGAGACGATGGTAAAATCCAGCAAGGAGTGCTTCCGGGATATTTTTGTTCTGGAGCCCACCGTCGAGAACGTGCAGACCGCGATCAACTCCCTGAACCTGGACAGGTATGTCAGACAGGGCATCCGGCAGATCGACGGAATGGATTATGACCCCGTGAAGCACAAGCTTCCCCCTGTCAACGAGGGGAATCTGGACGATATGACCCTCCTGCTGATGTCCGGGATCAAGACGGCCGCACTCGTACCCCAGAAGGGCCCCGATATCGAGAACGGGAAGAACCCGAATCAGTCGCTGCTTGCCCAATACAGGCCGGGCCCGAAGGAGCCCGAGGTGCAGCAGCCTGAGGAACCGCAGGCCGGCGGACCGCAGCTGTGACGGCGGACGCGCCGGAGGACCTGTCGGGGCGGCAGCCGGGGGAAGAGGAGGAACCTCTATGAACGTGATCTCACGGACAAGAAAAACGGTCAGCTGCATTCTGAAGCTGATCGTGATCCTCGCCGCCGTTTCGGGCACTCTCCTGAGCGCCTTTGCGGGCCGGAACAGCTTCATGGGCGGCAGCCGGGTGTTCATGTATTTCACGATCCAGTCGAACATCGCCATCGCGGTCATCTGCGCGGTGGGCGGCGTCCTGCTGCTGCGCGGCGCTCCGGCGGGCAAAGCGTGGGCCGTGGTGAAGCTGGCGGGGACCGTCTCCATCACGCTGACCGGCGTGGTCTTCGTGGTGATGCTGGCCCCCGTGCTGGGAAACAGGGCCTGGAACGTGCAGAACACCCTGACCCACGTCGTGGTCCCGGCGGCGGCGGTCGCCGACTTCTTTGCAGCCGCATCCGGCACGGGGATCCGGAGAAGGAACGTGCTCTTCGTGGTCATCCCGCCGCTGCTCTACGTCGTCTACGCCGGGATCGGGTACGCCCGGGGCTGGGAGTTCGCCCGGGGTCGGAACTACCCCTATTTCTTCCTGAACTGGGGAAGCCCGGCGGGCGCCTTCGGCTTTTCGAAGGAGCTGCCGTATATGGGATGCGCGTGGTGGCTCCTGGTCCTGCTGGCCTTCCTGATCGCCGTGGGATGGTGCTACGCGGCGCTTGCCGACAGGATCGGGAGAGGGAAGAAGCGATAAGCGAAGAAAAGCCGCATTCCGCACGGCGCGCGAATACCTGAGCGGAACAATCGAAAAACAGACAGAACGCCCCCTGTGCAGGAGAAAACCGCACAGGGGGCGCTGTATGTATGGAAGACCGCGTTTTCCGGCCGGCCGGAGGGGACGGGGTTCAGATGGTGACCAGCTCGTATTCTCTGCTTCCCAGTCCGATCTCCTCGGCGTGGATGAGGCCCGCCTCCCACTCGGTGTCCGGGTGGTTGAGGTGGAAATACTCGTGGTTCGGATCGCTGTCCCAGGAACTCTCGATATGCTCCGCCAGACGGCTGCCCGGGTTGGCGGGCATTGTGTTGCACAGGTCGACACAGGCCTGGTCCAGGGCAACCGGGTCGAAGGAGGCCAGCATTCCGACGTCCGGGATGATGGGGACGTCGTTCTCCGCGTGGCAGTCGCAGAAAGGGGAGACGTCGCAGATGAGCGAGATGTGGAAGGCCGGGCGGTCCTTCACGACGGCATAGGAGTATTCGGCGATCTTGCGGGCCAGGATCGCGTTGGAATTGGAGACGCTGGGCACGATGGCGTTCTTGGGGCAGACCGCCAGGCACCGTCCGCAGCCGACGCATTTGGCGTGGTCGATGACCGCCTTGCCGTCGGTGATCACGGGGCCGTCGTGGGCGCAGATGCGCACGCAGGAGCCGCAGCCGATGCATCTCTTCTCCCGCACGACGGGTTTCCCCTCCCAGTGCTGTTCCATCTTGCCGCCGCGGGAGCCGCTGCCCATGCCCAGGTTCTTCAGCGCGCCGCCGAAGCCCGCCTCCTCATGCCCCTTGAAATGGTTCAGGGAGATCACCACGTCGGCGTCCATGATGGCCTGGCCGATCCTGGCCTCTTTGACCAGCGGCAGACCGATGGGCACAAGGGCCTCGTCCGTGCCCTTCAGGCCGTCGGCGATGATGACGTGGCAGCCGGTCTGCAGCGGCGAAAAGCCGTTGAGATAGGCCGTGTCCATGTGGTCCAGGGCGTTCTTGCGGCTGCCCACGTAGAGGGTGTTGCAGTCGGTCAGAAAGGGCTTCCCGCCCAGCTCGCGCACGTAATCCGCCACGACCCGGGCGTACTGGGGACGCAGATAGGCCAGGTTGCCCAGCTCGCCGAAATGGATCTTGATGGCGGCGTAGCGGTCGGTGAAGTCGATCTCCTCGAAGCCGGCGCTCTTCATCAGACGGTGCAGCTTCCGGGGCAGGGGCTCCCGGGGCGTCACATGAAAATCGGTAAAGTAAACGGTGGATCTTTCCATCTGTCTGTTCCTCCTTTGAGAATCGGATGCGGGCGCTTACAGAAAAGTGACGGTTTCGTCCAGGGGCTTCCTGCTGCCGTGGTTCGGAAGCGGGCCGGAGCCTTCGGCGGCGTAGCCCAGGTCCATGAGCATCAGTACCTGCTCCTGTTCCGGCAGGCCCAGCGCGGCGGCCATCCGGTCCGGATCGAAGAAGTTCACCCAGCAGCTGTCGACGCCCTGGTCCGCGGCGGCAAGCATCATGTGGGTGGCCACGATGGCGGCGTCCTCCGCGCCGGAATCGCGTTTCCCGCCGGGATAGGTGAAGACGTAACGGGTGTCGTAGGCCACCACCAGGACGGCGGGCGCGCCGTAGCGGCAGGGCGTGACCGCGTCGATTTTCGCCAGCAGATCCGGGGATTGGACGACGTACACCCTCTGCTCCTGCTGGTTCTTGGCGGTGGGGGCAAGCCGCCCCGCCTCCAGGATCGCGGTCAGTCTGTCCGGCTCCAGCGGACGGTCGGAAAACTTTTTGCAGGAATAACGGCTTTGTACGGTTTCTCTGAATTCCATTTTTATATCCTCCTCGCTTTTCCCGGGGACCTTTTCCGCAGCAGCCGGACCGGCTCCACGGTATGGGATCCTGCTGTCATGTGTTTCCGGGGCGGTGTCCGTCCAGCCCCGCCTGTTTACCAGAGAATACCATATAACGTACAGCCTGCCAAGGGGGAACTGCCTGCGGCACAGAGCGGGTTGCGTATCTGTCCGGGAAGGCGGACCGCCTTCCGGGCCGGCCCTACCGGCTGCGGCGGATCACGGCCTTGTAGAAATCCACGGCGCCGGGCAGGCTGAAGGTGTCGATGTACTCGTTGAGCCCGTGCATCCCCTTCATCTGATCCGGCCCGTAGACCACGGGGGAGAAGCGGATGCAGGCGTCGCAGATCTCCTGATAGAAGCGGGCGTCGGTGCCGCCCGTCATGACGTAGGGGCAGGGGGGGAGGCCGGGGAACACCTCCTCGACAGCCGACACCACCAGCCGGTACGCGTCGCTGTGGATGGACACCGGCGGCAGGGCGTCGTAGGCATTGAGAACATCGACCTCCACGCCGTGCTTTTTCGCCATGGCGCGGACGGCCTCGTTGCTCGCCTCCATTCCCTGGTGGGGGATGTAGCGCAGGTTGACCGTGACGGTCGCCTTCTGGGGCATGACGTTGGCGGCGTCGGAGCCGGACTGCATGGTGAAGGCCATGGTGGTCCGGAGCAGCGCGGCGGCCTGGGGGGAGACGGCGGGCAACAGGACCTTCAGCAGGGGCCGGAACAGCCACAGATTGCCGAACAGCAGCCTGTAGGCGAAGGGACCGTAGGGGGCGAGGGTCCGGAACATCGCCTCCACCTCCGGCTCAAAGGCGGAGCGCATGGGGCTGTGCTTTTCCGCGTCCCGGACAAAGGCCGCCAGGCGGGCGATGGGGGAGTTCTTCGGCGGATAGCTGGAGTGGCCGCCGCCGGAGCGGGCGGAGAGGAGCAGGTTGCCCTGGCCCTTCTCCAGGACGCCGATCATGGCGAAATGGCCCCTGACGCCCCCGATGGGCTCCCGGACGATGGCGCCGCCCTCGTCACAGACGAGGTAGGGCTTCACGCCCCGCCGCTTCAGCTCAGCCACCAGTTTGGGACAGCCGTCTCCTCCGGTCTCCTCCGTGCAGGAGGAGCTGAGGTACACGTCCTGTTCGGGCACGAAGCCCTCCGCCAGCAGCTCCTCCACGGCCTGGAAGAAGGCCATGACGGAGCACTTGGTGTCGGCGCTGCCCCGGCCCCAGATCCTGCCGTCCTCGATATCGCCGGAGAAGGGCCCGTGGAGCCACTCCCCCTCGGCGGGGACCACGTCCTGGTGGCTCATGAGGACGACGGGGCGTTCGCTGCTCTTTCCCTTCCAGAAGAAGAGCAGGTTGCCGTCGATCTCCGTCTTCTCCAGAGTGCCGTGCACCAGGGGGAAGAGGGCCTCCAGCCGGGCGTGGAAGGCCAGGAACTTCTCCCGCTGGTCCTCGCCAGGGCGGGAGACCGTCTCGCAGCGCACCATGCGGGAGAGCTTCTGGGAATAGAGCGCCTCGCGCTCCGGCTCACGCTTCGGCGTCCAGTCCGAGCGCTTCAGGCCGGCCAGCACCGTCCTGACCAGGGCGGCCAGGACCAGGAGGATCAGCAGCCCCAGCAGGCACAGGACGATCCAGAGCAGCGTTCTCATGGCGACACCTCCGTTCCGTCCGTCCGGCGGTCCCTGCGGTAGAAGAGGTAGGCCAGGCCGATGGCGATGGCGCCGCTGGGGATGATCATGAAACTGGTGGAGCCGGTAAGGGAGGGCACCAGGATGAACAGCAGCGACATGACCAGGAGCGGGAGGGCGGCGATCCGGAGATTGCCGCGGAAATACCTGCAGGCCATGGCGCCGAAGAGCGCGGGCACCACGTTGTCAAAGGCGGGCTGCAGGGCGGGGGACTGGAGCAGCGGCTGCAGCGGGATCAGCAGTATGACGCCCAGCGCCAGCACCACGATGGTCACCAGAGAGGAGGTCGCGATGGACAGGGTGGAGATGATCTCGTTCTCGGCCGTGCCGGATCTGGCGCCCACCATGTCCCGGGCGTTGACGGCGCAGGGGATCTTCATGTTGATGAGGTTGCCGGTGATAAAAGCCAGGTAGGTGCCGCCGGCGCCCAGCATGGGCACGTAGATCAGGTACTCGGCCACACAGCTGACGAAATACACGACGCCGATGCTCATGAAGCCCCGGGCAAAGGCGGCCAGGTCCGGCATGGCCCCCAGATAGGCGCCCATGACGAAGGGCGCGCCCAGCAGCATGGCCAGCGTCAGGACAACGGCCAGACGGCCCAGGCGGTGGGTGGTGCGGAGGTACTTTTCGTACTGTTCGCGGCGGATCTCTTCGTTCATTTCCCACACCTCCTTACGCGAGCTTCCCGAGGAAGATGGCGGCCGTCATGGCGATGAGCATGCTCCCCGCGATGGAGAAGCTGTCGATCCAGGCGGCGTCGTATCTTTCACGCAGCCGGATGAACAGGCCCATCGCCGCCGCCCCCACCAGGGCCACGGCCAGGGGCAGGAAGCTGCCGGCGAACCGGAACAGCCCGCCGCCCGAGACCAGGGTGCCGACATAGCTGCCCAGATACGCGGAGACGAGGCCGATGAACATGGCGGTCATGGCCCGGTCGCCGAAACCGGCCAGGGACAGGCCCTTTCCGTCCTTTTTCTTCTTCGGGGCGGGACGGCTCAGACGGTCCGTGTAGCGCCTGCAGGTGAACAGGGAGAATACCATGCCCCACATGATGCACACGCTCATCAGCAGCGCGATGGTGGTAAAGGCCTCCGCCGTCATCTGGGAGGCGGACAGGCCGCCCACCCCCACCGCCTCGGCGGCGGCTTCGGCCACCTGGGTCTCATAGTGCAGCGCACCGATGACCGACAGGCGGAGCCAGGGCCACGGCGTGCCCAGACTGCCGGAGAGAGCAATGACGCCCAGCAGGATGCCGACGCTGGGCAGCACGGCAAAGGTGGCGCTGGCCACGATGGTGCGCTTCATCCTGGTCACGTCCATGCCGATGGCCTTCCCCGCGCGGTAGGCCCGCACGGCGAAGATCACGCACAGGAGCGCGACGAAAACGACGATGACCGCGCAGATCAGATAGATGAAGGGACTGTTCAGCCGGGAGAGGATGTTCATCCGATCGCCTCCTTCAGATTAGTGTAATAAATTATATGCCATATCGGCGCTTTTTTCAACGATAAAGATGCGGTTCTGCCGCGATCGGGGGCGGAAAAGACCCCGGGGCCGGTACAGGCTGCCGGCCGCCCCGTCCCGTGCCGGAGGCCGGAGCGCATGATACATTTCACGGTAGGGCGGATCGTAAATTGCCGGAAAAGATATTCCGTTCCGCTATGGAAAAATCCCCGGATCTTTAGTATACTGAAAATGCGGTCCGTCCCGGGACGGAAAACCGCCGTTCAGACGATCTCTGCGGCAGCGGCGTGCATGCGGGCTTCTGATTCGCGCCGCTGTCCCGGAGCGCGCGGAGACGGCGGTGCCGCCGGCAGGGAGACAGACGGATCGGGATATACGGAGGTCAACATGATTGAAGTGCTGAAAGCGCGGTTCCATGATCATATGGAGCGGCATACGGAGCTGAACTGGTCAGACGTTGAGCGCATTCTGCTTGACAACCCGGGCGCGGCAGAGGTCTTGCGGCGGATGGAGGAAAGCGGCGGCGAACCGGATACCATCGGATCTGATCCGGAAACAGGCAGGCTCATCTTCTGCGACTGCGCGAAGGAGTCTCCGTCCGGACGCAGAAGTCTGTGCTATGACGATGACGCCCTGAAGAAGCGCAAGAATAATCCGCCCGCCGGAAGCGCCGACGGAAAAGCGCGGGAGATCGGCATTCTGCTGCTGACGGAGGAGCTGTATCACAGACTGCAGAGCCTGGGTGAATTCGATCTGAAGACGTCTTCGTGGATCAGGACGCCGGATGACGTCAGACGGTCAGGCGGGGCCCTGTTCTGCGAACGCCGCTACGGAAAGATATTCACCTTCCATAACGGGGCGGATTCCTACTATTCGACGCGCGGTTTCAGAGGATATATCCTTGTGTAGAGTCCGGCTTATAGCGTATATGAAGGAAGCGGTGCACTGCCTGCGTGGTACGGTTGACCGGACCGCGGCGCAGCCACTGACGGAAGGAGAGGGATAAGGAATGATCGAGATCACGTTTCCCAGTGTACTGATTCTGATCACGGCGGCCTGGCTTCTGGTCAGAACCGCCGCCGCTGTCAGAAACCGTAAAGTGAACTGGCGGCAGGAGGCGAAGCTGCTCACCGTCTACTGCTGCATCGCCGTCATCGCCCGCCTCGTGTATTTCCCGTGGCACCTGGAAAACGGCCGGATCGGAACGCTGGTGTTCGACCCGGAGAGGATACGGCCCCTCTGGATCAACGCGGTCCCCTTCGTCCGCCTGTTTGACAGGTACGAGGGCTGGCAGCGGAACCTGTTCGGGAATATCGCGATGTTCATTCCGGTCGGTCTGGTGTGGCCGTTCTGCTTTATGAAGCTGGACAGTATCGGAAAAACCGTGCTGGCGGGAGCTGCCTTTTCCCTGCTGATCGAGCTGTCGCAGCTGCTGTTCTATCAGAGAGGCACGGACATCGATGATCTGATCACCAACACGGCGGGCGCACTGATCGGGGCGGTCATCTATTTCCTGATCAGACGGCTGCTGCGGAGAAGAAAGACGGAATGAGTCCCGGATAACGGGCCGGAAGAGGAACAGGGACCCGGCCTGCCGGTCTGACCGGCATCATGAGAACGGAAGGCGGCGCGGCCGGCCTTCCGCGGAGATCCCGCGCTTTCGGGGACGGCTCAGCCGTGTCCGGCGCGGGCGAAAGGAAAACTGACAACGGGAGGAAAAAATCGTGAAGAAACTGTTTGGCGGGCTGAATCTGACATGGCCCGGAATCATCATCTTTGCCGTGATCTGCGGCGTGTATACGGGTATCGTGGCCATGATCCCGGCACTGAAGGACACGTCCTTCCAGGACATCTCCATCACGTTCGAGTGGTGGATCCTGTTCGCCATACTGATCATCGTCAACAGCAAGTCGCCGCTGGACTCGGCGCTGAAGGTGTTCGTCTTCTTCCTGGTGAGCCAGCCCCTGGTGTATCTGGTGCAGGTCCCCTTCAATCCGGACGGATTCGGCCTTTTCCGCTTCTATCCCGCCTGGTTCCGTTGGACGCTGCTGACGTTCCCCATGGCCTTCGTGGGTCATTACATGAAGAAGGACAAGTGGTGGGGGCTGTTGATCCTGGGGCCCATGCTGTGCTTCCTGGCGTATCACTACCTGACTTTCTTCGGCGAGGCGGTGCACTTTTTCCCCCAGCATCTGCTCAGCGCCGTCTTCTGCGCCGCGACCCTTATCATCTACCCTCTGTTTATCTTCAAGGATAAGAAGATCCGCACGGCGGGCCTTATCATCAGCATCGTTCTGATCCTGGCGGCCTCGGTATACGGCGTTCTGGACCAGCGCAGCCACAGCTATGATACCAGCCTGCTGGCCAGCGGCGGCGAGACCTGCGGTATGGAGTATGACGACACCTACAAGGTCTATCTGGAGGATGAGTCCTACGGCACGGTGCGGATCGGCTACGAGGAGCATATCGAGTGCTACCTGGTATATGCCTCTTTTACCAAAACGGGCAAAACCGTGCTGGTGCTGGAGTCTCCCGACGGGGAGAAGACCTGTTACGACCTGACTATTGAACGGTACAGCTACGACGTCCACCGACAAAACTGAGTTGCGCGGCAGCGGTAATATATTATGTATACTAAAGTGTCACCGAAAGGGAGGATACCGATGAAGTACAGGAAAGACAAATACGGCAGAGAGCTCTCCGCGCTGGGCTTCGGATGTATGCGCTTTACCCGTAAGGGTGGCGGCATCGACATCGACAAGGCGGAGAGGGAGGTGCTGGCAGCTGTCGAGGCCGGCGTCAACTACTTTGACACCGCCTATATCTACCCCGGCAGCGAGGCGGCCATAGGCGAGATCTTCGCGCGGAACGGCCTGCGGGACAGGATCCACATCGCCACCAAGCTGCCCCAGTATCTGATCCGCAGCAACGCCGCCCTGGAGAAGTATTTCCGGGAGGAGCTGTCCCGGCTGCGCACGGACTACGTGGATTACTACCTGATGCACCATCTGACCGACGTGGCCATGTGGGAGAAGCTGAAGGCCGTGGGCGTCCTGGAGTGGATCGCGGAGAAGAAGCGCTCCGGCACCATCCGCAATATCGGCTTTTCCTACCACGGCAACACGGAGAATTTCCTGCGGATCCTGGCGGATTACGACTGGGATTTCTGTCAGATCCAGTACAACTACCTGGACGAGGTATCCCAGGCCGGCGCCGAGGGGCTCCGGGCCGCGGAAGCCCGGGGGATCCCGGTGGTCATCATGGAGCCCCTGCGGGGCGGCAAGCTGGTCAACATGCTGCCGGAGAAGGCCCAGAAAGCCATGGCGGACAGCCCCAGGGGCTGGTCGCCGGCGGAGTGGGGTCTCCGGTGGCTCTACAACCAGACGGGCGTCACCGTGGTCCTCTCCGGCATGAACTCCCTGGCCATGGTGGAGGAGAACTGCCGCATCGCCTCGGAGGCGACGGCGGGCGAGCTGACGGAGGCGGACTTTGCCGTTCTGGAGAAAGTCAAGGAGAGCATCCGCGCCCGGGAGAAGGTGGGCTGCACCGGCTGCCGCTACTGCATGCCCTGCCCGAAGGGCGTGGACATCCCGGGCACCTTCAGCTGCTACAACACCATGTATATCGAGTCCAGGGGCGCCGGGCGGAAGCAGTATATCCAAACGGTGGGCCTGACGAAGGAGCCGGCCTTTGCCTCCCAGTGCGTGGAGTGCGGCAAGTGCGAGCAGCACTGTCCCCAGAACATCCCCATCCGGCAGAAGCTGAAGGAGGCCGACAGGGCCCTGCGCCCGCTGCCCTACCGGGTGGCGATCCAGGTAGCCCGGAAGTTCATGTACCGTAAGCCGGCAAAATCCTGAGGGAGAGCCGGGGAACGCGCAGGGTGAGACCCTGCGAAGAGAGCAAGTGAGATATGATGAGAAAATGAGAGGTACTCGCCGTCCATATCGCGGTCCTGCTGTTCGGACCGGCCGGACTGTTTGCCAAATAGATCCGTCTCCCGGCGATCTGCATCACGTTCGGGCGGGTACTGTTTTCATCCGCGGCCCTGGGGGCATATCTGCTGATCCGGCGGAAGAGCTTCCGGACGGCGGGGGAGCTGACGCGACAGAAAAGAGGTCGCGGCGGACAGGGGGGATTGCGGACATGCTGTGGAATGCAAAGAACGGACAGATCTCCGTGGGAGATTCGGAGATGAGCTATGTCTCCTTCGGACGGGGAGAGAAGGCGTTTGTCATACTCCCCGGATTGTCTGACGGGCTGACGACTGTAAAGGGAAAGGCTTTGCTGCTGGCAAAGCCGTACAGCCGGTTTCTTGACCGGTATACGGTGTACATGTTCAGCAGAAAAGACCGGCTGCCGGCGGAGTACACCATCCGGCAGATGGCGGCGGACCAGGCGGAGGCCTTGAGACAACTGGGCCTGCGGGGTGCGTCCGTCATGGGCGTTTCCCAGGGCGGCATGATCGCCCAGTATCTGGCGATCGATCGCCCGGAGACAACGGACAGGCTGGTCATAGCCGTCAGCGCGCCCCGGGCGAATGAGACGATCCGGGCCTGTATCGCCAGATGGATCGCGTATGCCGAACAGGGAGATCACAGGCAGCTGATGATCGATTCGGCGGAGATGAGCTATTCCCGGCAGTATCTGAAGAAGTACCGGAAGTTGTACCCGCTGCTGGGGCATGTGGGCAGGCCGGCGGACTACGGCAGATTTCTGAGCAATGCCCGCGCGATCCTCTCCTTTGACGCATGTGACCAACTGGGGAAGATCGCCTGCCCCACGCTCATCATCGGCGGCGCAGACGACAGGATCGTGGGAATCGATGCCTCCCTTGAGATGAAGGAACGGATCGCCGGCAGCGGGCTGTACGTCTATCCGGGACTGGGACACGCGGCGTACGAGGAGGCCGCGGAGGACTTCAACGGCCGGGTCTTCCGGTTTCTGGAGACCGGGCAGCTTTAGTGTATGAGAGAAAAGGACCCCTGTCGGCAATGACGAGGGTCCTTCCCATATGGATATATATCAGGAGCGGAAAATCCTCATACGGAGAAAACCGCGGAGAAAGAGAGGCAGCCTATGCGTTTTGATTTCGATCCGACCATGCACCGCTATCCCTCCCGGCGCTACCCGGTCTATGCCCGGGGCGGGATGGTGAACTGCTCCAGCCCCCAGGCCGCGTCCGCCGGACTGGAGATCCTCCGCAGAGGGGGAAACGCCATGGACGCGGCGGTGGCGGCGGCAGCCGCGCTCACCGTCGCGGAGCCCACGGCCAACGGTCTGGGCTCGGACGCCTTTGCCCTGATCTGGTCGGCCGGGGACCGGAAGCTGTTCGGCCTGAATTCCAGCGGACGCGCGCCCATGCTGGCCTCGATGGAGCAGATCCGGGGGCTCTCACCGGATGGCCGGATGCCCCGGTACGGCTGGGCGCCCGTCACCGTGCCGGGGGCGGTGAAGGCCTGGGCCGCCGTCAGCGGCCGCTTCGGGCGGCTCCCCCTGGCGGAGGAGCTGGCGCCGGCCGTGCACTACGCGGCGGACGGATACCCATGCTCCCCCAATCTGAGCCGCAGCTGGGAGGCGGCCCTCTCCAGATACCGGACGGAGCTGCGGGGCCCCTGCTTCGACGCCTGGTTCCGCACCTTTGCCCCGGAGGGGAGAGCCTACGGGCCGGGCGAACTGATCCGCCTGCCGGACCACGCTGCCACGCTGCGGGAGATCGGGGAGACCGGCGGCGAGAGCTTCTACACCGGTGAGCTGGCCCGGCGGATGGACGCGGAGAGCCGGAAATTCGGCGGCTGGCTCCGGTATGAGGACCTGGCGGCGCACGAAGCCCTGTGGGTCGAGCCGATCCGCGTCAATTACCGGGGCTACGAGGTGTGCGAGATCCCGCCCAACGGGCAGGGGATCGTGGCGCTGATGGCCCTGAACATCATGAAGGAGTTCTCCTTTACAGAGAAGGACTCCGCGGAGACCTGCCACCGTCAGATCGAGGCCGTCAAGATGGGCTTCGCCGACGCGTTCGCCACGGTCACGGACCCGGACTTTATGACCTGCGACTACCGCCGGCTCCTGCGTCCGGAATACGGCGCGGCCCGGGCGGCGGAGATGACGGACCGGGCACAGGTGTGGACGGACCGGACGCCGCCGAAAAGCGGCACCGTCTACCTCTGCTGCGCGGACGGGGAGGGGAACATGGTCTCCTTCATCCAGTCCAACTACATGGGCTTCGGCTCCGGGATCGTGGTGGACGGCACGGGGATCGCCCTGCAGAACCGGGGCGCGGACTTCTCCCTGGATCCGGCGGACATCAACTGCCTGCAGCCCGGCAAGCGCAGTTATCACACCATCATCCCCGGCTTCCTGATGAAGGACGGGGAGCCGGTGGGACCCTTCGGCGTGATGGGCGGCTATATGCAGCCCCAGGGACATGTGCAGGTGGCGTCCAACTTCATCGACTTCCGCCTGAACCCCCAGCAGGCCCTGGACGCGCCCCGCTGGCAGTGGATGCGGGACGGGAGCGTCATCGTGGAGGAGGGCTTCGATCCGGACATCGTCCGGGCCCTGCGGGAGCGGGGACACGACGTCCGCGTCAGCGCCGCTGCGGCCGCCTTCGGACGGGGTCAGATGATCGTCCGCCTGGACAACGGCGTTCTGGTGGGCGGGACGGAGTCCCGGACCGACAGCAATATCGCCTGCTTCTGACGGGCGCGGGGAAGAGCGTTTCTGTTGAAATGCGGCGGATCCGGTGCTATAATGAAACCATCAGTTACGGCGGCGCGGAGGACCCGGAAAGGAAGCTGCTCCGCCGATAAAAGAAAGGGAGGAAAACGCTGTGAAACACAACTGGAAGAGAATCCTGAGCCTTCTGCTGGTCCTGGTCATGATGCTGGCAATGACGGCATGCGGGGCGAGCGGAAACAACAACCAGCAGCCGACTCCGCCTGCGGAGAACACGACCAACGAGAACCAGGAGAACAATGAGGAGAACACGGAGCCCGAACCCGAGCCCGAACCGGCGCCGGTGGAGAAAAACGGGGACATCGTCATCCTGTTTACCAGCGACGTCCACTGCGGCGTGGACCAGGGCTTCGGCTACGCCGGACTGCAGGCGGTGAGAGATTATCTGATCGCCCAGGGCAACGATGTGATCCTGGTGGACAACGGCGACAACATCCAGGGCGAGCCTCTGGGCACCATGACCAAGGGCGCGGCGCTGGTGGAGCTGATGAACAAGATGGGCTACAGCGTGGCCATCCCCGGCAACCATGAGTTCGATTACGGCATGGACCGGTTCCTGGAGCTGGCAAAGAGCGCCCAGTTCCCCTATATCAGCAGCAACTTCAACAAGGAGGGCGAGCTGGTATTCGACCCCTACGTGATCCGCGAACTGGCCGGCAAGAAGGTGGCGTTTGTGGGCGTGACGACTCCCAAGACCCTGACCTCCTCCACGCCGGCCTACTTCCAGAATGAGAACGGTGAGTTCGTCTACGGCTTCTTCCAGGACGAGACCGGCGAGGGCGTATACAACGCCCTGCAGAAGGCTGTTGACGACGCCCGGGCCGAAGGTGTGGACTACGTGGTCGCCATGGGCCATATCGGCAACGAGGCGGAGTGCATCCCCTGGACCTATGACGACGTGATCTCCCACACCGCGGGGATCGACGTCTTCCTGGACGGCCACAGCCACGACACCGACCATCTGAACGTAAAGAACAAGAACGGCGAGGACGTGCCCCGTGCCGCATGCGGGACCAAGCTGGAAGGCATCGGCTGGTGCCGCATCAGCGCGGACGGTGAGATCAGCACCGGTCTTTACACCTGGAACAACTCCGTGGCGGCTCCGGTGCTGCTGGGCCTGGACAACGAGATGTCCAAGGCGGTCGCTGAGGCCTCCGAAGAGCTCGACGAAAAGCTGAATGAGGTCGTAGCCGCCACATCGGTGGAGCTGACCATCAACGATCCGGAAGCGGTGGATGAAAACGGCAAGCCGGTCCGTATGGTCCGCCGGGCGGAGACCAATCTGGGCGACCTCTGCGCGGACGCCTATCGCGTCCAGTCCGGGGCGGACATCGCCTTTGTCAACGGCGGCGGTGTCCGTGTGAGCCTCAGCGCAGGCGACATCACCCTGGGCAACATCCTCAGCGTCCATCCCTTCGGCAACGCCATGTGCGTGATCGAGGCCACCGGCCAGCAGATCCTGGACGCCCTGGAATGGGGCTCCCGCGCCGTGCCCAGCGAGACGGGCGGCTTCCTGCAGGTGTCCGGCCTGAGCTATGAGATCCACAGCTACATCGAGTCCACCTGCACCTCCGACGAGAACGGCCTGTTTGCAGGTGTGGCGGGCGAGCGCCGGGTGAAGAACGTGCTGGTGAACGGCGAGCCCATCGATCCGGCCGGGACCTACAAGCTGGCAAGCCATGACTACATGCTCCTGTCCGCCGGCGACGGCTACTCCATGTTCAGCGGCGCGCCGCTGCTGCAGGACCGCGTGAAGCTGGACAACCAGGTGCTGATCGACTACATCACCGAATCCCTGGGCGGCGTGGTCGGTGAGGAGTACGAGGATCTGTACGGCCAGGGCCGTATCGTGATCGTGGACCAGCAGCCTTAAAAGGAGGCCCGGAAGATCCCCCGCGGTCTGACGCGGGGCCGGAGCCGCGCGAAAACGATGAATGACGGAGGAGGCCCGGTGAGCTCGCTCACCGGGCCTCCTGCACATCCGGCGCGGAAGCGCTGAAGAAGCGGTCTGCCGGTGCGGGGGGCGCGCCGCTTATATCGCGCATACGACGCGTGGCCGGGCGTGCGCTCCGGGGGTCTGCCAGCATCGCGGGAAATCAAAAAAGCGGAAAGAGGCGGGCAAACTGCCGATTCTGTAGTGACTTTTGCCGCGATATATGTTATGATTGGCCCAGGAAGGATAAGATCGGGACCGACAGAGGCTTTTTCCGGCAGACGTGCCGGCTGACAGTCCCGTATCCCGCGTCTCCGCGGGCGCCGTACCGGGCCGCCGCCAACGGGCCGGAGACTGCCGGGGCGGTGAACGGATCCACCGGAGAGGCGGATTGACCTGACGATCTGACCATGCATTGCGTGGAATACAAAGGGGGATGCAATATGGCTGCCGAGAAACGTCTGGCGCTGACGGGGCGGATCGATTCCGCCAACGTCGACAGGGTGGAGCAGGCCATCCGGGAACAGCTGGGCGGGGAACATCCCGACGTTCTGGTCCTGGACGCGGCGGAACTGTCCTATGTCTCCAGCGCCGGACTGCGCCTGCTGCTGCTCCTGCGCCGTGAGGTCCCCGCGCTGCGGCTGGTCAACGTCCAGGAGGAGGTCTATGAGATCCTGGAGATGACCGGCTTCACCGGCCTGATGTCCGTATCCCGGACCGACGGGACGCCCGCTGCGGCGGACGAGCTGGTCCTGCCGGCCCGGACGGAGAATCTGACGGCATTCCAGGATTTCGCGGACGAGCGGCTGGGGGAGGACTGCCCCTTCCGGACCAAGATGCAGATCGAGCTGGTGGTGGAGGAGATCTTCATCAATATCGCCAGCTACGCCTATGCCCCCGGAGAGGGGGACGCCGCCATGCAGGTGGAGCGCTCTGAGGATCCGGCGGCGGTGACCATCACCTTCCGGGACCGTGGCGTGCCCTATGATCCGCTGCAGCGGGAGGACCCGGACGTGAACGCCATGGCGGAGGCGCGGCAGATCGGCGGCCTGGGCATCTTCCTGACCAAGCAGCTCATGGACGAGGTGCGCTACGAGTACACCGGCGGGCAGAACGTGCTGACCATGAAAAAGAACCTGTAAGAGGAGCCGGCGGAATCCGGCAGAGATGAAAAAGCGGACGGCGGAAGGCCGTCCGCTTTCATTGTCCCCGGAATTATAAAGATCTGTTATATTTCTGTCTAAAACATCCGAATTTCACATTTCCGGCAAGGTGTGTTTTAATTATAACAGAAACAAGGCACGCCGTGCCGAGATATAAAGGAGGAAGAGAACTATGCAACCCAGTACCATTGCGATCATCATTATGGTCCTGACCCTGATCGCATACGTCACCAACATCATCCCCGCAGTCCTGACTACCATCATCTCCATCCTCGCAATGCATTTCACCGGCATTCTGACCGCGGCGCAGACCATGTCCGGATGGGGCGGAACAGCCGCCATCATGATCCTGGGCATGAACATCGTCGGAGGCGCCTTCTTCACCACAGGCCTGTCCGCCTCCATCGGCCGATTCCTCTACAAGAGCGCCGGCGGCAGCGAGAAGGGCTTCCTGCTCACCGCCATGCTGCTGGCCACCGTTCTGGCCCTGTTCATCAACCCCATGGCCATCATCTCCATCTTCATGCCCATCATCGACTCCGTGGAATCTCAGTCCGGCGGTAAGGTCAGCCGCAAGATGCTGTACCTGCCAGTGGGCATCGCGGCTATCTACGGCGGCTCCCTGACGGCTGTCAGCACCAGCTGCGCCGTGACCGGCAACGGCCTGCTGGAGGCCGCCTCCGGCCAGACCTTCTCTCTGCTGCACCCCGCCATGCTGGTGGGCCCCGGTGTCATCGCCGAGTTCGTCATCATGGCCACCTTCGGCTATCCCCTGCTGAAGAAGTGCTTCAACTTCGAATCTCCCGCTCTGCCCGCCGCCGCCACCGCCGGCAACGGCACCTCCGAGCAAAAGCTTGACAAGACCAAGGTCGCGATCCTGGCCGCCGTCCTGATCGCCGCTATCTGCTGCTTCGCCTTCACCAAGCTGAACATGGGCATTATCGCTCTGTCTGCCGCCACCATCCTGATGGTCACCGGCTGCATCAGTGTCAAGGAGGCCTTCTCCCGCGTATCCTGGACCACCATCGCCCTGGTGGCCGGCGGCATCGCCATCGGCACCGGCATCCAGAGCAGCGGCGCTGCCGAGGTCCTGGCCAACGGCGTCATCGGCGCTGCCGGTCAGAGCCCCTACCTGCTGTGCGTCGTGGTGCTGGTGTTCTCCACCATCCTGTCCAACCTGATGGCCAACACCTCCACCGTTGTAGTCACCGCTCCCATCGCCATCGGCATCGCCCAGGCCATCGGCGCAGACATCCTGCCCTTCGTCCTGGCCGCTGTGGTAGGCGCCAACTTCTCCGTTTCCACCATCCTCGCCAACGCCAGCGTGGCCATCACCGCTCCCGCCGGCTATCGCTTCAAGGACTTCTTCCTGTGGGGCGGCATCGTGAATCTGGTCGCTACCATCCTGGGTATCATCGCGCTGAAGATCTTCTTCTTTTAAGTAAGAGAACACCGAATAACCGACCGTTGCAAAGGAGAACTGATATGAACGTTATCGAAGCCATTGAGAGCCGCCACAGTGTGCGCGCTTTTCTGGACAAACCCGTCAGCGACGAGCTGCTGACCCGCGTGGTCGCCGCGGCCCCCTGCGCCCCCTCCTGGGCCTGCACCCGCCCCTGGATCTACTACGTGGCCACGGGCGACGTGCTCAAGCGCATCCGCGAGCAGTACGTGGAGCTGTACACCAGCGGCGCTCCCCGCGCCAACGACCTGCCCACCGAGCCCAAGTGGCCGGAGCGTGAGAACGAGAACCAGCTGGCCTGGGGCCGTCAGCGCTGCCGCGTCCAGTGGAACATCGACCCCAACAGCACCGATCCCGCCGAGCAGGCCCGTTTTGATGCGATCAAGAAGCACATGCGGATCATGGCCATGCGCTTCTTCGACGCTCCCGCCGTCATCTTCCCCTGCATGGACAAGCGCCTGCACAACTGGGCTCTGTACGACATGGGCGCCGGCTCCATGAACATCCAGCTGGCCGCTCACGAGCTGGGCCTGGGCTGCATCACCGCCTATCACATGGGCTGCTATCCCGAGGTCCTGCGCAGGGAGCTGAACATCCCCGAGCATCTGAACATCCTGCTGGGCATCGCCGTCGGCTATAAGGATGAGGAGAGCTGTGAGAACCGCGACAAGGCCGTCCGCACCCCCGTGGACGAGATCCTGACCATCGTACACTGAAAGGAGAACCAACGACTATGATGACTCTGGACTTTACCGATAAGGTCGTACTGGTGACCGGCGCCAACAAGGGCATCGGCGCCTGCATCGCCGAGATGTTCGCTGAGTCCGGCGCCAAGGTGGCCGTGGGCGGCCGTACCCAGGAGAAGAATGAGGAGGAGGCCGCCAAGATCCGCGCCGCCGGCGGCACCGCCATCGCCGTGGAGCTGGACGTCAGCAGCGAGGAGTCGGTGAAGGCCGCCGTGCAGAAGACGCTGGACGCCTTCGGCGGCCGGATCGATATCCTGGTCAACAACGCCGGCGTCACCGACAAGGGCCTGATCGAGGACAAGCCCCTGGACGAGTGGCACCGGGTGCTGGAGACCGACGTGACCGGCACCTTCCTGTGCACCCGCGAGGTCATGCCCATCATGAAGGCCCAGCGGTACGGCCGCATCGTGATCATCGCTTCCACCACCGGAAAGCGCATGGCCTACCTGGGCGGCTGCGCCTATGACACCTCCAAGGCCGCGCAGATCCAGTTTGCCCGCCACATCGGCGTGGAGGGCGCCATGTACAACGTGACCTGCAACTGCGTCTGCCCCGGCAGCACCCTGACCCCGCTGCACAAGACCCATACGCCTCCCGAGACCATCGCCAAGAAGGCGAAGCAGAATCCCATGGGCCGTCTGGGCGAGCCGGAGGATATGGCCTATGCTACCCTGTTCCTGGCCAGCGACTACGCCTCTTATATCAACTGCGCCGAGCTGACTGTGGACGGCGGCGGCCTGTACAACTACATGGACTCCGAGTCCTATCACAAGGCTCTGAGCAAGCGCGAGTATTGATCTGACTGATTGTTTTCTACTCTCTTTTTCTATTGAGATATCGGGGCCGCCTCAAGAAGAGGCGGCCCCGATATCGTTTGGAGGAACTGAGCAGAAAAAAGCACATCCCCGGCCGGCGGCCGGGGATGCGGATATGTTTTTCAGTTCAGCAGGTGGATACCGGGGATCTTTTCCGCTTCCCTGCGGACACAGGCGATGAATTTCTCAATGATCTCGCTCTTCTCGCCCTTGCGGTAGATGATATCCACGGCCCGGGGCTGGGGTCCGTCCTGGATCTGGAGGATCTGACCGTGGGCGGTGCGCTCCAGCAGCTGGGCAACCGTCAGCGGCAGGACGGCCCAGAGATCCTTCTCGAACAGATCCGGGTCCATGTAGGAGATCTTGGCCAGGCCGGCGATGGAGTTCAGAGAGGAGGAGAACCAGAACTCCTGCCAGTCGTCCACCTCCTTGTTGCACAGCATCAGCTGCCTGCGGGTATCCAGCATGCTGGGGTGAATGACGCCGCTGTAGGGGGCGTCCTTTCCGCAGATAAAGACCCAGGGCTCGGTATAGACGGCCTTGCGGTAGATGTTGGTGGAGGGGAAGCGCTTGCCCACCACGGCGGCGTCCAGCTCACCCTCCTCCACCCGGCGGTAGGCGTCCCGGGTGTGGTAGTTGTTCAGCAGCAGCTTGATCTCCGGGTTGGCCCGGAGGAAGGACCGGGAGATGGAGGGCATGGCGCAGGTCATGATGGAGTCCGCCACCGAGACGGACAGAATGGCGGGCGCGCCGCTGTCGGGCCGGATATTGAGGGCTTCGCTCCACAGACCCGTCATCTTTCTGGCGATGCCCAGAAACTCCTCGCCGGCCGGCGTCAGCTGCAGGGCGCGGCAGCCCTTCTGGCGCATGAAGAGGGAATAACCCAGCTCATCCTCCAGCAGCCTGATCCGCTGACTCAGCGCCGGCTGGGTCAGGGACAGGCTCTCCGCAGCCTTGGAGAAATTGCCCTTCTGCACGATGCGAAGGAAGGATTCAATGTCGTAGATGTTCATACCCATGCCTCCATCCGCATAATCTTACACATATAATTTAGCACGGCAGTCTGGATTTGTCAAATGATCGGCAGACCGGTACAGATGGGAGGATCAGAACGGATGTGTATTTGCCTCTTGTGGCACGGGCTTCTTTTTGATATGATACGATTGAAAACAGCCGGAGGCAAAGGAGGCCGCTATGGAACTGAAACGGTGCAGAAAGGGAGAGGTCATCATCCGGCAGGGTGATCCGGGCGAGTGCATGTACAGCATCCGGTGGGGCGGCGCAGCCGTCTATTCCCGATACGGCACACCGGAGGAGAGGAAGCTGGCGGAACTGGGCGACAGCGATTTCTTCGGAGAAATGGAGCTGCTGGATCACACGCCCTGCTCCGCCACCGTGGTGGCGACAGCGGACGGCACACAGCTGGAGGTCATCACGGAGGAGGACTTCCGGGAGTTTCTTACCCGGCAGCCAGCCAAGGCCTACTTCATCCTGCAGCGGCTTTGCCATAAGCTGCGCAAGACCACCCAGGACTATCTGAACGTCTGCCGGACAGTCTACGAGGCGGCGGAGGACGAGAAGAACGACCGTAAACAGAGCGCCGAGCTGGAACGCGGCATCGCCGATATCTGCGCCGCCTACCGGGAACAGGCCTGATGATGAGGGTGCGGTATGGAAACAAAGAGGTTTGACAAAAACGAAGTGATCTTTCGGCGGGCTGACCTGGCCATGACCATGTACGAGATCGAAAGCGGCGCCGTGGGGATCTACGCCTGGTACGGCACGGAGACGGAGACGCATATCGCCACCTTTGGCCCCGGCGACGTTTTCGGCGAGGTGGAGCTGATCGAAAGCTGTCCCCGGGCGGCTGACGCCGTGGCGCTGGAGGACGGTACCGAGGTCCGGGAGATCAGCCGGGAGGAATTTGCCGACTGTTTTCAGGATCAGCCGGAAAAGGTCCTGGCGATCATGCGGCAGGTGAGCCGGCGGGTGCGGGAGACCACCCGGAGCTATCTGGAGGCCTGCAGGGCGGTCTGCGAAAAGGTGGAGACAGAGGAGCGCGGCGAAAAGGACTCCTGGCTGTCGGAGCACCTGTCGATTTTCTACAAGATCGGGCGGCTGCTGAAGAAGTAAGGCGGCAATCCTGCGGAACGGATGGGATGATATGGACGATGTGTTTCTGCTGGAATGGACCATATTTGTCCTTCTGGCATTGGGTTTTCTTACAAAGAGGATCCGGTTGGTCAACCGGGAGGGGCAGAAGAATCTGACGGACCTGTATCTCTATATGGTTCTGCCCTGCAATATTCTGACCAGCTTTTTGTCGGGGGCGGGACCGGATGTCCTGCGCAACTGCATGGTGATCTTCGCTATCTCGGTCGGTATTCAGATCTTCTGCGTGCTGTATGGCAAGTTCATGTGGCGGAGAGCAGAGGAGAATCGGCGGATCTGCCTGCGCTATGCCACCATCTGCTCCAACGCCGGCTGCCTTGGCAGCCCCATTGCAGAGGGCTTTTTCGGGAGCATCGGGCTGATGTATGCCAGCGTCTATCTGATCCCCGTCCGCGTGATGATGTGGTCGGAGGGCCTTGCCACGTTTTCGGGGGAGAAGGATTTCCGGGCGGCGCTGAAAAAGGTCATCACACACCCCTGCGTGCTGGCCTGCATCGTCGGCTGCGTGCTGATGGCTGCAGGAGTCACCCTGCCGCAGGCGCTCATGAAGCCCCTGAGTACCGTCAGCCAGTGCAACACGGCCATGGCCATGCTGGTGATCGGCATGATCCTGGCGGATATCGACCCCAAGACCATCTTCAACAAGACGGTGATCTGGTACACGATCAACAGAATGCTGATCCTGCCGCTGATCGTCTATCTGGTCTGCCTGGTATTGCCTGTCAGCGACGTGGTCCGGGGCGTGGCCGTGCTGCTGACCGCCATGCCGGCGGCGGCCACCACCAGTATGCTGGCCGCCAAGTATGAGCGGGATCCTGGTTTCGCCACCACGCTGGTGGTGTTTTCCACGCTCTGTTCCATCCCCCTCCTTATGGTGTGGGGAGCCATCCTCCGCTGAACGACAGATACAAAGATATAAAAAGACCTGTTGGGAAACTGATATGCTCCCTCTATGAGAGACAGTGAAAGAAAAAACCTGTCAAACATAGGGGGAGCATTGTCATGCCACATAAGCAAAAGATCTCAATCGCAGAAAAAATAAGGATAGTACGGGAATACCTGGGAGGAAAGATCGGC
>JAFRSI010000077.1 GCA_017427645.1 Oscillospiraceae bacterium
CTGACCGCCGACTTCCACGCGGCCTACGACTGGGAGGAGGAGAGCAACGACACCAAGCCCACCGCCAACCTGATCCAGACCAACGTGCCGGTCCACGGCAGCCGGATGACCTCCTCCGACACGGACTACTTCTTCTTCGAGGTGGGGGCCGACGACTCGGTGGCCCTGAGCCTGTCCCACCCCTACATCGACAGCACCAGCACCTACTGGACAGCCACCCTCTACAATGAAAGCGGCTCCAGCCTGGCCACCCTCAGCAGCCAGGGCCGCAAGACCGGCGAGGTGACCAGCACCGCCGTGGCGGTGACCGCCGGCGTGTATTACGTGAAGATCACCGGCAGCAATTGGTCCAGCCTGACCTACACCCTGAACGTGCGGAGCTACGGCGCGGCCCTGGCCCGGATCCTGTCCGATCCCGAGGACGCCATCGTGGGCTACGGCCAGAGCGCCAGCTTCTTCGTGGACGCCTCCGGCGCGGGGCTCAAGTACCAGTGGGAGTACAGCTCCAACGAGGGCGGCACGTGGCGGCCCATCGGGACCAACAGCGCCACCCTGACCCGCACCGCCACCACCGCCAACGACGGCTGGCTCTTCCACTGCAAGGTCACCGACAGCTGGGGCAACACCGCCGTGTCCGGCGCGGCCCGGCTGATCCTGGCCAAGTCGCCCATCGTCATCACCTCCCAGCCGGAGGACGTGAACGCCGGCCTGGATGAGCAGGTGTTCTTCCGCATCAGCGCCACCGGCGACGTGCTGCGCTACCAGTGGCAGTACAGCGTCAACGACGGCGCCACCTGGCGCAACACCGGCGGCGACAGCAACTACGCCTCCTGCACCGCCAGCATGGCCACCGACGGGCGGCTGTACCGCTGCGTGGTGACGGATATCTACGAGAACAGCGTGGTCAGCGCCGAGGCGCGGCTGACACTGGAGCACACGCAGCTGGCCATCACCTCGGAGCCCGAGGACGCCAGCGGGGCCGTGGGCGATACGGTGAGCTTCACCGTGGCGGCCACCGGCGACGATCTGATCTATCAGTGGCAGTACAGCGCCGACGGCGGCGAGACCTGGCGCACCACCGGCACCAACAGCGCCACCCTGAGCCGCACCGTCATCGCCGCCATGGACGGCTGGCTGTTCCGCTGCACCGTTACCGACGCCTACGACGACAGTGTGACCACCCGGGCGGCCCTGTTCACCCTGGAGCAGCATACCGAGCTGGCGATCCTGCAGCAGCCCACGGACTTCACCGGCGAGCTGGACGAAATGGCCAGCTTCACGGTGGTGGCCGAGGGCGACGGGTTGACCTACCAGTGGCAGTACAAGTCCAAGGCGAACGGCAAGTGGTACAACGCCAACGCCACCGGCGCCAAGACCGACACCATGAGCATCCAGGTGACCACGGCCCGTGACGGCATGGAGTTCCGCTGCAAGATCAGCGACAGCAGCGGCGCCGCCCTGTATTCCAGCGCGGTGGCCCTCCACGTGGCAGTTACGGAGCCTCTGACCATCACCGGCCAGCCGGAGGACTTCGCCGGACCCATCGGCGCCGCCGCCAGCTTCACCGTGACGGCCACCGGCAGCGATCTGACCTACCAGTGGCAGTATAAGTCCAAGGCGGACGGCAAGTGGTACAACGCCAAGGTGACCGGCGCCAACGAGCCCACCATGAGCATCCAGGTGACCACGGCCCGTGACGGCATGGAGTTCCGCTGCGTGGTCAAGGACGGCAGCGGCGACACCGTCACCTCCGAGCCGGCTGCCATCCATGTCAGCGAGGCCCTGGCCATCACCGGCCAGCCGGAGAATTTCACCGGCCCCATCGGCGCCACGGCCAGCTTCACCGTAACGGCCACCGGCACGGGCCTGACGTATCAGTGGCAGTACAAGTCCAGCAAGGACGGCAAGTGGTACAACACCCGGGTCCAGGGCTTCGACACGGCGACCATGTATATCGAAGTCACGGCCAACCGCAACGGCATGGAGTTCCGCTGCGTGGTCACCGACGCCGGCGGCGACGAGGTGATCTCCGACGCGGCCGCGCTGTACGTGGAATAAGCGAAAACTGCATACGGAGGCGGCCCCCGGACAGACGTCCGGGGGCCGCTTTTCTGCCGGAGGAGGAGAGGGAGGGCGGTGAAAAACGGGGAGAAAAACCCGGCAAATTTTTCTTGTGCTTGCCTGCAGCGGGTGGTATAATAAACAAGGTTATGGTGATACATTGGCCATCATATATGCAAAACAGCAAAAGCCGTATTTGATCCGTGCTCCCGCACGGTGGAAAAGGAGGAACACGCAGCATGAAAAAGCGCATTCTGAGCATCCTTCTGGCATTTGCCATGGCGCTCTCCATGGTGTCGCCCGTTTTCGCGGCGACAACAGAGCCCATGGATGAGGGCGACGAGGGAGATATTCCCATTGATTTCTCCGCCTGGGCGGAGGAGGCAGAGCTGACCATTCAGCCCGGCGGCACCGCAACCATGCAGGTGGGCGTCACCTCCATGGATGAGGATATGGTGACCTACCGGTGGAGTGTGTGCAGCCTGGAGACCGAACAGTACGAAGAGATCGACGGCGCCGCAGACAGCAGCCTGACGGTGTCCTTCGACGACCTGTTCCCGGAGGGCAGCGGCTACGCCTGCCTGGTGACGGACTACGGCGGCGACGAGGTGACCGTCTATTTCACCGTGTACCGGGACGTGGGTCAGTTCGACGCCTGGTCGGAAAGCCACGACGTCACGGTCTATCCCACCAGAGCCGCGACGATGCGGGTCAATACCCAGGCCGACTATCCGTACGGCGTGAGTTACCAGTGGCATCAGGTGGATGAGGACGGATACCTCGTGCCCGTTGACGGCGCCGTGGAGGACAGCCTGGCGGTGACCTTTGACGAGATGGACGGGGACAGCCGTGACTACTGGTGCTGGGTGTACTACTTCGGATTGAAGCGCAACGAGATCGGCTTCACCGTGTACAGAGGGACCGGTGATTTCTCCGCCTGGACGGAGCAGTCGGAGCTTGCCGTTGAGCCCGGCAGCAGCGTACTGCTGCAGGTGTACGTCAATTCCGAGAAGCTGGATGGCGTGACCTACGAGTGGTCTCGGGTAAACGTGGAGGGCGAATGGGAGCTGGTGGACGGCGCGTCGGGCAGCTCCCTGTCCGTGGATTTCGACAATACCTTCCCGTGGGACAACGAGTATTCCTGCCATGTGACCGACTTCGGCGGCCTGTCTGAGGAGACCGTGTATTTCCGCGTGTACCGGGAGAACTACGGGTTCGAGGCCTCGGCGGAGGAGGAATACCTTCCGGCCTATTTCGGCAAGTCCGCGACCATGCAGGTGAACGTGAGCTCCGTCCATCCGGAGCAGGTGACCTACGTGTGGTACTGGGAGAATGCCGACGGCGAGTGGGAGCTCCAGGAGGGCGTCACCGGCAGCACCATGGAGGTTTCCTACGACCAGGTTTACGAGAACGGCAACAACTATTACTGCGTCGTGACGGATTTCGACGGCGTGGAGGAGCGGACCGTCCATTTCAACATCTCGCGGGATGCCTACGAGTTCGAGGCCTGGGCGGACAACGGCGATCTGTACATCTATCCCGGTGAGACCGGGACCATGGAAGTGATCGTCACGGCCCACGACCTGGAGCAGGTGACCTACCAGTGGTACTGGTGGGATGGGGAACCCGTGCCCGTTGACGGCGCCGTGGGGAACAGCCTGACGCTCGCCTATGGGGATCTGACCCAGGATTACACCGAGTACTGCTGCCTGGTGACAGACTACGACGGCCGCTACATCGACGTGTACTTCAACGTAAACCGCCAGGGCAACGACTTCTGGATCGAGACCGAGACCAGCGAATTCCAGATCCTGCCCGGTGACAGCGTGACCATGACTGTCACGCCCCACGGCTACGACCTGAGCCTGGTGACCTATCAGTGGTACGCCTGGAACCCGCTGCTGGATGACGGCGGCGGCGAGAGCGGCGGCGAGATCAAGGGCGTGGAGAGCGGCGAGGAGGAGCTGGACGCCCATTGGGAGCTGCTGGAGGGCGCCGACTCCGACAGCCTGACCGTGTCCGATTTCTCCTATACCTACAACAGCTATCTCTGCGTGGTCCGGGACGGCTACGGCGCCAGGCAGACCCAGTGGTTCGGCGTGGACGTGCAGAACAACTTCCGTGTCTGGACCGACCAGGAGTACTATGACATCACCGCCGGAGAGACCGCAGATCTGACGGTGAACGTAGAGGGCAGCGATCTGACCGGCGTGACCTATTCCTGGTACCGGGAGAGCTACGATCAGGAGATGGGTGACTGGATCCGGGTCCCCGTCGAGGGAGTTGACGGCCCCACCTATACCGTGGGCGGCCCCAACACCAACGGCGATATCTACTGCACCGTCCGTGACCGCTTCCTGAACGAGGAGACGGTACACTTCAACGTATACATCTCCAACGATCTGGACGCCTGGGCATACGACTGGCACAACAGCTTCTACGTGGAGCCCTTCGGCTCCGCCACGCTGCAGGTGGAGTACACCTGCGGCTACGACGCGTACTTGACCTTCCAGTGGTACCGATTGGTGCCGGTGGAGAACGAGAACGGCAGCTGGAGTGAAGAGCAGCCCATTGAGGGCGCCACCGGCCAGAGCTACACCCTCACCGACGTGGACTCCTATACCGAGGTTTTCTGCCGGCTGGACGACGGCTACGGAAATACGCGGGACGTCTGGTTCTACGTCCGTGTGGACAACCGGCTGAGCGTGAGTTCCGTGGGGGATACGAACTTGGACGTGGCGCCCCACGGCAGCACCGAGCTGGCCGTCACCGTCAGCGCTCTGGATACGGAGGGCATGACCTATCAGTGGTACTGCGACGTCTATACCCCCAACCAGGGCTGGAGCGGTTATGAGCCTGTGGAGGGGGCCGACGGCCTCAGCCTGACCGTGACCGACCTGACCCAGCGCCGGGACTATTACGTGAAGGTCACGGATCGCTTCGGCAACAGCAGTGAGGTCTATTTCTATCTCTACGTGGACAATCAGCTGACGGCGGAGGCCGAGGGCGGCGGAAACGTCTACGTGGCGCCCCACGCCGACGCCGTGCTGACGGTGACCGTCAGCGCCCTGGATATGGAGGGTATCACCTATCAGTGGTATCGGGACTGGACCGCCATCGCCAATGCGAATTCCAACACCTATACCGTGGCGGACGTCAGCTCCTATCTGGAGTATCAGTGCACGGTGCAGGATATCTACGGCGGCTCCCGCACGGTGTACTTCCGCGTGGGCGTGGACAATCAGTTCACCGCGGAGCGCGTGGGCAGCGCGGAAATCGCCCTGGCGCCCCACGGCAGCGCCGAGCTGGCGGTGACCGTCAGCGCCCTGGATACGGAGGGGCTGACCTGCGTCTGGGAGCGGCAGACCGAGAATGAGAACGGCTACTGGTCCAGCTGGGAGACGGTGGAGGGAGCCGACGGCTTCAGCCTGACTGCCTCTGACGTAACGGGCAATGCCGACTACCGGGTGCGGGTGGCCGACAAGTATGACAACAGCCAGACCATATACTTCTACATCCGTCTGGACAACCAGTTCCAGGCGGGACGCGTGGGAGACTACACGACTTACGTGGCACCCCACGGCAGCGCGGAGCTGCAGGTGTCCGTCAGCGCGCTGGCAACGGACCGCGTGACCTATCAGTGGTACCAGCGCGTACGGGTGGACGGCGAGGACGGCGACTGGTGGTATACCTATCAGGCCATCGAGGGCGCCACCACCGATACCTATACCGTCACCGACGCGACGGCGTATACCGAGTTCTTCTGCCGCGTCAGAGACGGCTACGGCAGCAGCGAAGACGTGTACTTCCATGTGCAGGTCGAGAACCACCTGACCGTGACGCGGGTGGGAGACTACGAGAAATACGCGGCGCCTCACGGCAGCGTGACCCTGGCGGTGAACGTCACCGCCGACGACATGGAGGGCCTGACCTACCGCTGGTATTGCGACGGCTATGGAGATTTAGAGGACGTCGACACCGACACCTATACCATCAGTGACCTCACCGGCAGCAACTGGTATTACGTGACCGTGACGGATCGCTACGGCGGCAGCCGGCAGGTGGACTTCTACGTCTGCGTGGAGAATGAGCTCCGTGCGGAGCCCGTGGGCGCGGCGAACCGCACCGTGACCCCCGGCGAGGACGTGACGCTGCAGGTGTCCGCCAGCGCCCTGGTGACGGACCGCCTGACCTATCAGTGGTACCGGCGGGTGCGGGTAAACGAGGGCGGCGACTGGTGGTATGACGACCAGCTTATCGACGGCGCCACGACCGACACCTGGACCCTTACCGATGTGCGGGAATACCAGCAGCTTTACTGCTATGTCGATGACGGCTACGGCAACGGCGACAGCGTCACGTTCTCCGTTGGCATCGAGAACCACCTGACCGTGGAGCGGGTGGGCGACTATCAGCAGAGCGTGGCGCCCCACGGCAGCGTGACCCTGGCGGTGAACGTCACCGCCGACGACATGACCGGCATGACCTACCGGTGGATCTGCGACAGCAGCGGCGTCATCTCCGGCGCCGATTCGGCCAGCTATACCCTGAACGACGTCATCAGAGGGGACTACTATACCTGCACCGTGACGGATCGCTACGGCAACGAGAAGACCGTGAACTTCCGGGTCACCATCGACAACGACTTCCACGCGGAGGCCGTGGGCGAGGCGGACCGCAGCGTGAGCCCCGGCGAGGACGTGACGCTGCAGGTGTCCGCCAGCGCACTGGATACCGACAACCTGACCTATCAGTGGTACCGGCGGGTGCGGGTGGACGGTGAGAACGGCGACTGGTGGTATGAAAATCAGTACATCGACGGCGCCACCTCCGATACCTGGACCCTTTCCGACGTGAGGGAGTATACCGAGCTCCGCTGCTGGGTCAACGACGGGTACGGCAACAGCACCAATATCTGGTTCTACATCCGCATCGAAAACCACTTTGCCGTGGAGCGGGTGGGCAGCTATCAGCAGCCCGTGGAGCCCCACGGCAGCGTGACCCTGGCGGTGAACGTCACCGCCGACGACATGACCGGCATGACCTACCGCTGGACCTGCGACAGCAGCGGCGTCATCTCCGGCGCCGATTCGGCCAGCTATACCCTGAACGACGTCATCAGAAGGGAGTACTATACCTGCACCGTGACGGACCGCTACGGCAACAGCCAGGAGATCGGATTCCACGTCTACGTGGATAACCAGTTTGCCGTGGCCGCCGTTGGCGCGACGGAGCGGAATCTGGAGCCCCACAGCGATACGACGCTGGCCGTCACCGTCAGCGCCCTGGATATGGAGGGCGTCACCTATCAGTGGTACTGCGACGTCTATATCCCCAGTCAGGGCTGGACCGGCTACGAGCAGGTGGAAGGGGCCGACGGACCCAGCCTGCCCATCACCGACGTGACGCTGCGTCAGGATTATTACGTGTACGTCACAGACCGCTACGGCAACAGCCGGGAGATCTACTTCTACCTCAGCGTGGACAATCAGTTCTCCGTGGCAGGCGTGGGTGCTCCGGAGCGGACCGTGACCGCCGGCCAGGACGTGACGCTGCAGGTGACCGTTTCCGCCCTGGATATGGAGGACATGACCTTTGCGTGGTATCGCCGCGTACGGGTAGACGGCGAGAACGGCAGCTGGTGGTATGAAAACCGGCGCATCGAAGGCGCCGACGGCGACACCTGCCTGCTCACCAACGTGACGGAATACCAGGAGGTCTTCTGTTACGTCACAGACAGATACGGAAACCACGATGACGTGACCTTCCGCGTCCTGATCGAGAACCACCTGAGCGTGGAGCGGGTGGGCACCTATGAGCGGGACGTCGCCCCCGGCGGCAGCGTGACTCTGGCGGTGAACGTCACCGCCGACGACATGACCGGCATGACCTACCGCTGGAGATGTGACCGGACGGGCAATATCTCCGGCGCCGACTCCGCCAGCTACACCATTGCCAGCGTCACCAGGGCGGACTGGTACTACTGCACCGTCACCGACCGCTACGGCAACAACAAGGAGATCGGCTTCCGCGTGCGCGTGGACAATCAGTTCATCGTGCGGCCCGTGGGCGACACGGATCGGACCGTGACGCCCGGCAGCGACGTGGAGCTGGCCGTCACCGTCAGTGCCCTGGATATGGAGGGCGTGACGTACCGGTGGTCCAAGGAGATCTACATCCCGGGTGAGGGCTGGAGCTGGCAGGAGCTGCCGCAGTTCACCGGCCCCGCCATGACCGATACCAACGTGGTCTGGCACACGGAATATTACGTGGACGTCCGGGACCGCTACGGCAACGACGTCGGCATCTGGTTCTCCATCACCATGGACAACGGCTTTTCCGCGGCGCCCGTGGGCAGCACCCAGCAGGACGTCGCCCCCGGCGGCAGCGTGACTCTGGCGGTGACCGCCTCTGCCTACGACATGGAGGGCCTCACCTATCAGTGGTTCAGCTACGACGACAACTACGGTGAGCGCATCATCTCCGGCGCCGACACGGACAGCTATACGGTGGAGAACGTGACCTCCTTCCGGCGGTACTACTGCCGTGTCATGGATAAGTACGGCAATCAGAGCAATATCTGGTTCCGGGTTGGCGTGGACAACGACTTCACCGTGGAGCGCGTGGGCGACGAGAGTGTGGGTGTGCCGCCCCACGGCGAAACGACCCTGTCCGTCACCGTCAGCGCCGTCGACATGACGGGCATCACCTACCGGTGGTACCGGGAGATCTATGAGCCGGGTTATGGCTGGACCGACAACGAGCCGGTGGCAAACGCCGACGGCCCCAGCCTGACGGTCACCGACGTGACGCAGAACCTGCGTTACTGGGTGCACGTATGCGACTGCTACGGAAATGAGAGAGACGTGGACTTCCACGTCTACGCGGAGAACCATCTGCGCCTCACGGCCGTCGGCCGCACCAGCCTCTACGTGGAGCCCGAGGAGGAGATCACTCTGGCGGTGGAGGTCACCGCCGCCGACACCCAGGGTCTGACGCTCACCTGGTATGATGAGGACGGGTATGCCGTCCCCGGCGCCGACGGCGCCAGCCTCTGCGTGGGCTGCGTTACCAGCAACGTCAGATATCGCTGCACCGCCGCCGACGCCTACGGCAACACCGCCACCGTCTGGTTCTATCTGTATCCCGCCTCCTGCCTGACAGTCCTCCCCGTCAGCAGTACGAATCCGACCGTGCCTTACGGCACGCCGCTGCTGCTGGAGGTCAAGGCCACGGTGAGGATAGGCGGACTCCACTACCAGTGGATGGACGACGCGGGCAGCCCCATCCGGGGCGCCACGGGCAGCCATTACATCGTACCCGCCGTGACGAAAGCGGAGACCTACCGCTGCGTGGTCACCGACGACTACGGCAACAGCCGCACCGTCAGCTTCTGGGTCAAGGTGGACAACGGCTTCTACGCCCGGATCCCGGAGGATCAGGTCCTCACCGCGGATTACGGCGGCAGCCTGACCCTGCGGGTGGAGGCCGGCGCCAACGACGGCCAGCTGACCTACTACTGGTATGACGAGAGGACCGGCCAGGAAACGGAGGGCGGCAGCACCTATCAGGTGGAGAACATCAAGGACTATACCTACGTCACCTGCTCCGTGTCGGACCAGTACGGCAACAGCACCTCTCTGCACTACCGGATCCAGCTCAACGGGATAGGCGACGAGATGCAGTATGTCTCCGGCGACTACGGCGCTCCCGTGACCCTGACGGTGCCGCTGCTGGCTGCCAACGCCAACTACCTGTGGCGCTGGAGCGAGGACGGCTCCTGGGACGCCGGCAGCAACAGCACCACGGTGCAGGAGAGCGGCAGCAACACCTATACCATCCCCGCCCTGGAGCATTTCTCCTACTACAGATGCACCGTGACCGTCGACGACATAATCGTCGTTGAGTATTACTTCGAGGTCTCCGTGAACAACGGCCTGACCGCTGATGCGGAGGAAACCTATCTCCCGGTGGACCGGGGCGAGACCGCCACGCTGCGGGTCATCGCCTCCGCTGACAGCGGCGCGCTGACCTACCGGTGGTATGACCGGTATAGCGGCGTCGAAATGCCGGAGGTCACAGGCGACACCTACGTGACGCCCGCCGTCACCGGGACGCGGTATTACAGCTGCACCGTGACCGATCAGTACGGCAATCGCCAGAGCGTGTATTTCTACGTGTACCTGGACAACCATCTGACCGTGGCGCCCATCCAGCCCTATGAGACCCGCGAGGTGACCGTTACCTATTATGACGGCGATTATTACGAGGAGTACACCGAGCTGGAGTACGTGGTGCCCGCGGCTTTCGGCGGCAGCGCGGATCTGTCTGTGGCGGTGTCCGCCATGGATACGAGCAGCATCGAATATGAGTGGTACATCCAGGACGACGAGTACGGCGGCAGCAATTACATGAACTGGAACCGCTCTGAGATGATCCTCACCGACCTGGATCACAACTGCCACGCCTACCTGTACGTATATGACGGCTATTTCTGGGCGCACACCCTGCGCTTTGCCATCGAGGTGGAGCCGCCCCAGGCGCCTGTCATTGCCACCCAGCCCGACGACTGCATCTGCGCGCCCGGCGGAACAGCTGTGTTCGCCGTCCGCGCTGTCGGCACCGGTCTGACCTACCAGTGGCAGAGCTACGTCAACGGCAAATGGGTCAACAACACCGTCGCCACCGCCCGCAGCAGCGTGATGAGCTTTACCGCCTCTGACGCCTGGAACGGCCGTCAGTACCGCTGCAAGATCACCGACGCCGCCGGCAACCAGGTGATCTCCCAGACGGCTACCCTGTATACGAGACAGCCCCTGGTCATCACCTCCCAGCCTGCGGACTTCGCCGGCATTGTGAATACCACCGCCAGCTTCACTGTGGCGGCCACCGGCGAGGGCCTGACCTATCAGTGGCAGTATTACAAGAACAACAGTTGGGTGAACAGCGCAGCGGCCAACGCCAAGAAGCCTACGCTGACGCTGAAGATCACCGAGGCCCTGGACGGCCTGCAGTACCGCTGCGTGATAACGGATCAGTACGGCGAAACCGCGATCTCCGACGCGGTGACCCTGACGGCGATCCCGATGGCGGAGGTTGCCGCTCAGCCCGATGACGTCACCGGTGAGCTGAACACCGTCGCCACCTTTACCGTGGCGGGCATCGGCGGCGAGCTGACCTACCAGTGGCAGACCCTTGCCGACGGCGAGTGGATCGACTGCCAGTTCGAGGGCAGCACCACCGATACGCTGCAGGTGCTGATCACAGCGGAGCTGGACGGCACCCAGTATCGCTGCGTGATCACCGACGCGGCGGGCAACCAGATCATCTCCGATCCGGCGACCCTGCACGCCGTGATCCCGCCCATCATCATCACCTCCCAGCCGGCGGACTTCACCGGCCTCATCGGCGCCGCGGCCAGCTTCACCGTGGAAGCCCAGGGCGACGGCCTGACCTATCAGTGGCAGTACAAGTCTCTGAAGAACGGCAATTGGTACAACGCATCGGCGGCGGGCAGCAACACAGCCACCATGAGCATCGAAGTGACGGCGGCCCGCGACGGCATGGAGTTCCGCTGCAAGATCACGGACGCGGCGGGCAACACGTTGATTTCCGATCCGGCGGCGCTGCACGTGGCGGAGGAGCTTGGCATTACCGGTCAGCCGGAGGACTACAGCGGTCCCGTGGGCGCGACGGCCAGCTTTACCGTGACGGCCACCGGCGAGGGCCTGACCTACCAGTGGCAGTACCTGTCCGCCAAGGACGGCAAGTGGTACAACACCAAGACCACGGGCTACGATACGGCCACCATGAGCATCGAGGTGACGAAAGCCCGCGACGGCATGGAGTTCCGCTGCAAGATCACGGACGCCTACGGCAACACCGTGACCTCCGAGCCTGCGACGCTGCATATGGCGGCGGATCCGGTGAGCATCACCGGTCAGCCGGAGGACTACAGCGGTCCCGTAGGCGCCATGGCCAGCTTCACCGTGACGGCTGTGGGCGACGGTCTGACCTACCAGTGGCAGTACAAGTCCGCCAGGGACGGCAAGTGGTACAATACCAAGACCACGGGCTACGATACGGCCACCATGAGCATCGAGGTGACGGCGGCCCGCGACGGCATGGAGTTCCGCTGCAAGGTGACGGACGCCTACGGCAACACCGCCACCTCCGAGCCGGCAGCGCTGCACATGGCGGCGGATCCGGTGAGCATCACCGGTCAGCCGGAGGACTACAGCGGTCCCGTGGGCGC
>JAFRSI010000078.1 GCA_017427645.1 Oscillospiraceae bacterium
GCCGATCTTTCCTCCCAGGTATTCCCGTACTATCCTTATTTTTTCTGCGATTGAGATCTTTTGCTTATGTGGCATGACAATGCTCCCCCTATGTTTGACAGGTTTTTTCTTTCACTGTCTCTCATAGAGGGAGCATATCAGCGGCAGACAGGCCCCCTTTTTGGGATCTTTGCGGGAAAAAAGAAAAATCCCCTTGACAAGCCAAGGAGATACTGGTAAAATTAAGTGCTTATGTTCGGATAGTGGGCCTCTGGTCCCTTTTACTGTTCATATGATACCACCGTTTTCCGCAAAACACAAGGGGAACAACTGAGAAACAAGCAACAAAGCCGTGCGTATCAAAACCCGGCAAAAGCCTGTCCCGCAAGGCGTTCCCGACAAAAGCGAAAAGAAAGGCGTGAGGATTGAAGATGGCCAAGGACAAGTACTACGGCAAAACACTGCGCAAAAACTTTGCCCGGCACGAAGAGGTCATGGCGATGCCCAACCTGCTGGAGATCCAGAAGAAATCCTATCAGTGGTTCCTGGAGACCGGCCTGCATGAGGTGTTCCGGGACGTGGCCGCGATCACGGACTATGCCGGCAACCTGGAGCTGAGCTTCATCGACTACAGCATGAACGAGCAGCCCAAGTATTCGGTGGAGGAGTGCAAGGCCCGTGACGCCACGTACGCCGCCCCCATGAAGGTGAACGTGCGGCTGTACAACAAGGAGACCGGCGAGATCAAGGAGCAGGAGATCTTCATGGGCGACTTCCCCCTGATGACCCAGTCCGGCACCTTTGTGATCAACGGCGCCGAGCGCGTGGTGGTTTCCCAGATCGTCCGCAGCCCCGGCATCTATTACGGCAAGGAGATCGATCTGAAGACCGATCTGCCCCTGCTGACCTCCACGGTGATCCCCTACCGCGGCGCGTGGCTGGAGTACGAGACCGACACCAGCGAGGTGTTCTGGGTCCGTATCGACAAGAACCGCAAGCTGCCCATTACCTGCCTGATCCGCGCCCTGGGCCTGAAGACCGACGCGGAGATCCTGGAGCGCTTCGGCGACGATCAGCGCATCGTGGTGACCCTGGAGAAGGACACCTGCAAGACCTATGAGGACGCCATGCTGGAGATCTACCGCAAGCTGCGTCCCGGCGAGCCTCCCACGCTGGAGACCTCCCAGACTCTGCTGCAGAACCTGTTCTTCGATCCCCGGCGCTACGATCTGAGCATCGTGGGCCGCTATAAGTTCAACAAGAAGCTGACCCTGTGGCAGCGCTGCCGCGGCCAGAAGCTGGCCATGCCCGTGGCCGATCCCGCCACCGGCGAGATCCTGTTCGACCAGGGCCACGTGCTCAACGGAGAGGAGTGCCGCGAGCTGGACGCCATCGGCGTGAGCGAGGTCGTCATCGCCCTGGACAACGGCAGCACGGTGAAGGTGTTCACCAACCGCATGTGCGACATGAAGCGCTACGTGGACTTTGATCCCCTCAAGGAGTGCGGCATCAAGGAGCGTGTCCGCTATGAGGTGCTGCAGGAGCTGCTGAGCCAGTACGAGGGCGAGGAGCTGATCGAGCAGTGCCGCCTCCGCGCCGACGATCTGGTGCCCAAGCACATCATCATCGACGATATCCTGGCCTCCATCAACTACATGAACTCCCTGGCTCACGGCCTGGCGGTGAAGGACGATATCGACCATCTGGGCAACCGCCGCCTGCGCTGCGTGGGCGAGCTGCTGCAGAATCAGTTCCGCATCGGCTTCTCCCGCATGGAGCGCGTGATCCGCGAGCGCATGACCATTCAGGATCTGGACATCGTGACGCCCCAGAGCCTGATCAACATCCGCCCCGTCACCGCCGCCATCAAGGAGTTCTTCGGCTCCAGCCCCCTGAGCCAGTTCATGGACCAGACCAACCCCCTGGCCGAGCTGACCCATAAGCGCCGCCTGTCCGCTCTGGGCCCCGGCGGTCTGAGCCGCGAGCGCGCCAACATGGAGGTCCGCGACGTGCACTACAGCCACTACGGCCGCATGTGCCCCATCGAGACCCCCGAAGGTCCCAACATCGGCCTGATCTCATACCTGGCCACCTACGCCCGGGTGAATGAGTACGGCTTCATCGAGGCCCCCTTCCGGGCCGTGGACCACGAGACCTGCCGCGTCAGCGACGAGGTCACCTATATGACCGCCGACGTGGAGGATCAGTACGTGGTGGGCCAGGCCGCCGAGCCCGTGGACGAGAACGGCTGCCTGACCAACAGGCGTATTACCTGCCGCCACCGCGACGAGATCGTGGAGGTGGAGCGGGAGCACGTGGACTACATCGACGTCAGCCCCCGCATGATGGTCTCCATCGCCACCGCCATGATCCCCTTCCTGCCCAACGACGACGCAAACCGCGCCCTGATGGGCGCCAACATGCAGCGCCAGGCCGTGCCTCTGCTCAAGCCCGAGGCCCCCATCGTGGGCACCGGCATGGAGCACAAGATCTGCCTGGATTCCGAGGTGGCCGTGCTGGCCGAGGGCGACGGCGTGGTGACCCGCGTGGACGCCACCAACGTCACCGTCAAGTACGACGCCGGCGAGACCAAGGACTATAAGCTCATCAAGTTCCTGCGGTCCAACCACGGCACCTGCATCAACCAGCGTCCCATCGTCGCTGTGGGCGAGCGCGTCCACGGGGGTGAGGATCCCACCGTGCTGGCCGACGGTCCCGCCACCGATCAGGGCGAGATCGCCCTGGGCCGCAACATCCTGGTGGGCTTCATGACCTGGGAGGGCTACAACTACGAGGACGCCGTGCTGCTCAACGAGCGGCTGGTGAAGGAGGACGTCTATACCTCCATCCACATCGAGGAATATGAGACCGACGCCCGCGACACCAAGCTGGGGCCCGAGGAGATCACCCGGGATATCCCCAACGTGGGCGAGGATGCCCTGAAGGACCTGGACGAGCGCGGCATCATCCGTGTGGGCGCCGAGGTCCACGCCGGCGACATCCTGGTGGGCAAGGTCACGCCCAAGGGCGAGACCGATCTGACCGCTGAGGAGCGCCTGCTGCGCGCCATCTTCGGTGAGAAGGCCCGCGAGGTCCGCGACACCTCCCTGAAGGTGCCCCACGGCGAGAGCGGCATCGTGGTGGACGCCCGCGTCTTTACCCGTGAGAACGGCGACGAGCTGGGCCCGGGCGTGAATCAGGTGGTCCGCGTCTATATCGCCCAGCGCCGCAAGATCCAGGTGGGCGACAAGATGGCCGGCCGCCACGGCAACAAGGGCGTCGTCTCCCGGGTCCTGCCCCAGGAGGATATGCCCTTCCTGCCCGACGGCACTCCGCTGGACATCGTGCTGAA
>JAFRSI010000079.1 GCA_017427645.1 Oscillospiraceae bacterium
CCATCAACATCCCCCAGGAGAGCGTCACCATCCCCGAGACCATCGACGGCATCCGGGCGGCCATGAAGATGCAGCTGACCCGGGAGGAAGGCACCGCCAAGACCAACGAATATCTGAAGATCGGCCGCTTCAAATAAGATCGGGAGAGGGTCCACATGCGATTTGGAATCAGAACGCTGGACGAGCTGGACGTGAAGGGGAAGACCGTCCTCTGCCGGGTGGACATCAATCAGCCGGTGGACCGGACGAAGGGCACCCTCAAGAGCGTCAACCGCATCCGGGCCTGCGTGCCCACCGTGCGGGAACTGTCCGACAAGGGCGCCAAGGTGGTGCTCATGGCCCACCAGGGCAGCGACATCGAGTATAAGAACTTCTACACCACCCGCCCCCACGCCCGGGCCCTTTCAGAGCTCCTGGGCCGGGAGGTAAAGTGGATCGACGACGTGTGCGGGCCCGCGGCCCGGGCAGCCATCGCCGCGCTCCGGGAGGGCGAGGTGCTGCTGCTGGACAACGTGCGGTTCGTGGCGGAGGAGCAGACCCTCTTCGAGATGAAGCTGCGCCTGACCCACGAGCAGCAGGCGAAGACCCTGCTGGTGGAGAAGCTGGCCCCCCTGGGCGACCTCTACGTGTGCGACGCCTTTGCGGCGGCCCACAGGGACCAGCCCAGCCTCTGCGGCTTCGAGCAGGTGCTCCCCTCCGCCATGGGGCGGCTCTTCGAGCAGGAATACTGCACCGTCTCCGGCCTCATGGAAGCGCCGGAGCGTCCCTGCGTGTTCGTCCTGGGCGGGGCGAAGATCTCCGACGCCTTCCAGATGATGGAGACCGTCCTCTCCCGGAACGTGGCGGACAGGATCCTCACCGGCGGCCTGGTGGCCAACATCTTCCTGATCGCTCTCGGTCAGCAGATCGGCCAGGGCAGCTATGACTTCATCGCCGCCTCCAACTACACCGAGTTCTTTGAAAAGGCCAAGGCCATCTACGAAGCCTACGGAGACAGGATCGTCCTGCCCGTGGATCTGGGCTGGGTGCAGGACGGGCAGCGGCAGGAAGGGAAGCCGGGGGCGATCCCGGCGGATGCGGCCGCGGTGGACGTCGGCTCAAAGACGGCGGCACTCTACCGGGAGACGATCATGAGCGCCAAAACGGTGTTCGTCAACGGCCCTATGGGCGTGTTCGAGAAGGCGGAGAGCGAGCTCGGCACCAAGGCCGTGTGGCAGGCCCTGGCGGACACGGCGGGATTTGCGGTCTTGGGCGGCGGCGACAGCATCACCGCCACGGAGAAATACAAACTGACGGAGCAGATGGGCTATATCTGCACCGGCGGCGGCGCGCTCATCCGCTTTTTGAGCGGGGAGGAGCTGCCTGTGATCAAGGCTTTGCGGCATGGCTCCGGTCTGCCGCTGTGAAAGGAAAAAGGAAAACATATGGAACTGACGGAAAAGAAAGCGCTGCAGGCCTTTGCGATCCGCATCCGCATGGCGCTGGTGGAGGCGATCCACGCCATCGGCTCCGGCCATGTGGGCGGGGCATTGAGCATTGCGGACGTGCTGGCCGTCCTTTAC
>JAFRSI010000010.1 GCA_017427645.1 Oscillospiraceae bacterium
ACCCAGAAGAAGATGATGTCATAGCCGGTGACCATAACGGAGGTGGGATACCAGTACTTCAGATCCGGGGCCTCCGTGTCGGGCCAGCCCATGGTGGAGAAGGGCCACAGGGCGGAGCTGAACCAGGTGTCCAGCACGTCCTCCTCCCGGGTCAGATGCTCACAGCCGCATTTCTCGCAGCGGGTGGGGTCCTGCCGGCTCACGTTGATATGGCCGCATTCGTCGCAGTACCAGGCGGGGATCTGATGGCCCCACCAGAGCTGCCGGGAGATGCACCAGTCGTGCACGTTCTCCATCCAGTTGATATAGGTCTTTGTGAAGCGCTCCGGCACGAACCGGATGGTGCCGTCCTTCACCACGCGGATGGCCTCCTGAGCCAGGGGCGCCATCTTCACGAACCACTGGGCGGAGATCAGGGGCTCCACGTCGTTGTGGCAGCGGTAGCAGGTGCCCACGTTGTGGGAATAGGGCTCCGTCTTCACCAGATAGCCCTGCTCCTCCAGGTCCCGCACCAGGGCCTTGCGGCACTCGTAGCGGTCCATGCCGTTGTATTTTCCGCCGTTCTCGTTGATGGTGCCGTCGTCGCTGATGACACGGATCACCTCCAGGTTGTGGCGCAGGCCCACCTCAAAGTCGTTGGGATCGTGGGCAGGCGTCATCTTCACGGCGCCCGTGCCGAAACCGATCTCGCAGTACTCGTCGCCGATGATGGGGATCTCCCGGTTCATGATGGGCAGGATGCAGGTCTTGCCAATCAGATGCTTGAATTTCTCGTCCTCCGGGTTCACCGCCACGCCGGTATCGCCCATCATGGTCTCGGGCCGTGTGGTGGCCACCACGATATCTCCGCTGCCGTCGGTCAGCGGATAGCGGATATACCACAGATTGCCGGGCTTGTCCACGTATTCCACCTCGGCGTCGCTGAGGGCGGTGAGACAGTGGGGACACCAGTTGATGATGCGGCTGCCCTTGTAGATGAGCCCCTTGTCATAGAGCTCGCAGAAGGTCTCCCGGACGGCCCGGGAGCAGCCCTCGTCCATGGTGAAGCGGGAGCGGCTCCAGTCGCAGGAGGCGCCCATCTTCATCTGCTGCTCCACGATGCGGTTGCCGTACTTCTCCTTCCAGGCCCAGACACGCTCCAGGAACTTCTCGCGGCCCAGATCGTATCGGGTGAGGCCCTCCTCCTTGCGCAGGTTCTCCTCCACCTTGATCTGCGTGGCGATGCCGGCGTGGTCGGTGCCGGGCAGCCACAGGGTGGAATAGCCCTGCATCCGCTTGAAGCGGGTCAGGATGTCCTGCAGCGTGGAGTCCATGGCGTGGCCCATATGGAGCTGGCCCGTCACGTTGGGGGGCGGCATGACGATGGAAAAGGGCTTCTTTTCCGGGTCGGGCTCGGCGCGGAAGCAGTCGTTCTCCATCCACATCTTGTAGATCCGGGACTCCACATCCCGGGGATCGTACACCTTTGGCAATTCTTTTCTCATGTGATCGTTTCTCCTTCATCAGATTTCCGGCAAAAACAGAAAACGCCCTGTTCTGCCGAAGCAAAACAGGGCGAACAAAGTCCGCGGTACCACCTGTATTCGGGATCTCTCCCGCTCTCTGCCGACACAGCCGTGCCGCGTCCCGATAACGGGGGACAGCCGTTGCCGCCTACTGCTCTTTCGGGGCAAATGCTCCGGGACGACTTGGGCGGCGCCTCACGGGAGCTTACACCAACCGCTCCCTCTCTTCGCATCCGCTGACCGCTTACTGCTTCCCTTCATCGCACATATCGCCGTACAGTATAATATACAAGCCTGCGCTTGTCAAGCCGCACTTTGCCTATCGGTGAAAAACCTTATTCCACCGCCACCGTCAGGTGGGGATTCTCCGCAGCGGCGTCCTCCATCACCCGGCGCAGCATCTGCAGGCCAGGCGCCGTCCAGTTCACCAGAACCAGCTCCGTATCCTCGTGGAGATCCGTCAAGCAGTCGTACAGGGCGTCCAGATTGCGCCCGTACCAGGCGGGGAAGCGAAGCTTGCGCGCAAGAACGCGGTGCGCCCTGCTGGGATAGCGCAGCCGGGCTCCGTCCAGGATCAGACGCATATCAGTTGCCCTCCTCTCCGTACAGCAGGGTAAAGGTTTTGTAGTGGTCCTCCGTGTAATAGATCAGACCGTCGTTGGAAAAAACGATCCGCTTGGCGCCGCGGCTGCGCGCCCCCTGCGTGTCGATATCGCACTCCTTGTAGATGCGTCCCTCCTCCGCAGGCAGACTGCCCTCATAGTTGCCAAACCGGTCGCCGCCGATACAGCAGCCGGGGGCATAGGATTCCAGAGAGCCGCCGGACCAGCCCAGCTTCTCCGCCTCCTTCTTGGTGATGAAGTTGCTGGGCAGATGGCCGTACAGATGCAGATACAGCGCCACGTCGTCCCGGCTGGTGTAGTGCCCGCTCTCCGGCAAGGTCCCTGCGGGTTCATCTTCGGATTGGACAGGATCCGCAGGGTCTTTATTCTGCGCCGGATCGGTCTCGTTGTCGGGTGTGACCGTCTCCTGCTGCGTCTGTTCTTTCTGCGCTCCCGGGGCCGGCCCGGAGTTGCGTATCCACTGGGCTGCAGCCACGATAACGATCAATGCCACAAGGACGTATCCCAGCCAACGCTTCGCATTTTTCACGTCTGTCACCTCGCTGTGTCTGTTTTCCCTATCATACGGCAAAATGCGCCGTCCTGTCAAGAAGAAACAGGGGCGACGGCCATATCCGTCTCCCCTGCTCCTCTGACAAGGTTATTTCCTTTACAATATTATACAGATCAAACCTCCGCCGCCTTCATTGACGATGCGCTCCAATGCCTGGCGCAGCTTCTTCCGCGCGTCCTCCGGCATCCGGCGCACCTTGGCCTGCAGATCCTCCCCCACGATCTCGTGGAAGCTTCGGCCGAAGATGTTGGATTCCCAGAGCTTCCCGGTGTCTCCGGCAAACTCCTGCAGCAAATAGTTCACCATATCCTGCGACTGCTTTTCATCCCCCACAATGGGCGAGACGGTGGTCTCCACGTCCGCACGGATCATGTGGACGGTAGGGGCGCTGGCCCGCATGCGCACGCTGTAGCGCCCACCCTGCCGCACGATCTCCGGATCCGCCAGATCCAGCTCCTCCGGCGCCGGCATCACGATCCCGTAACCCGTCTCCCGGGTCTCCTGCAGAGCGGCGGCCACTTTGTCATACTTCCGCTTTACCGCCGCCAGCTCCGTCAGCTGTTCCATCAGATCCCCCTCGTCAGCCACCGTCAACCCGGTGCGCTCGCTGAGGGTCTGATAGAACAGCTTTTGCGGCATGGTGATCCGGGCCGAGGCCAGGCCGGTGCCCAGATCCACGGAGAGCACCTGGGCCTCCTCCACGCCGTCCTCGCCGGAAAGCGCCGCCAGACAGGGCGAGAGCTCCCGGATGTGGTGCAGCGCCTCCGTTCCCTGGCGGATCGCCTGATACAGATTGCTGCGGATGGGGTGGTCCACCGGCAGAGCGTCCACCCAAGCGGGCAGAAACAGATCCAGCTCCTGGAGCGGAAACTCACAGAGCAGATCCCGGATCAGCTCTGCGGTCTCCGCCTCCCCCAGCTCCTGGCAATTCACCGGCAGACAGCGGACGCCATAGGCCTCCTGGATCTCCTCTGCCGTTGCCCTCGCTGCGGAAGCCGCGGGATCCCGGGTATTCAGCAGCACCACAAAGGGCTTGCCGATCTCCTGCAGCTCCCGGATCACCCGCTCCTCCGCCTCCCGGTAATCCTCACGGGGAAACTCCGTCACCGTGCCGTCGGTGGTCACCACCACGCCTACGGTGGAGTGATCGGTGATGACCTTCCGCGTGCCGATCTCGGCGGCCTCCGTCATGGGGATCTCCCGGTCAAACCACGGCGTCATCACCATCCGCGGCGCCAGATCCTCGTACTGTCCGGCGGCGCCGGGGATCAGATAGCCCACGCAGTCAATGAGCCGGACAGAGAATCCCACGCCCCCGTCCAATCGGATCTCCACGGCCTCCTCCGGCACGAACTTCGGCTCCGCCGTCATGATCGTGCGGCCGGACCCGCTCTGGGGCAGTTCATCCTTGGCCCTGTCCCGCCGGTAGGCGTCGGCGATATTGGGGATCACCTGTGTCTCCATAAAACGCTTGATAAACGTGGATTTTCCCGTGCGGACCGGCCCCACGACGCCGATATAGACGCTGTTCCCCGTGCGAACAGCCATGTCCTGATAAATGGATGCTGTCTGATTCATATACGTCCCCTCCGTCACGCAGCGGCTTGTTGTCCCATATGTATGCGTCCCGCCGGCAAAATAGACGCCGGCGGGACAGGCGGCGGGAATCCACCGCTTTCAACTGATAAGTATTTCTACTTTACATGTATTTGCATATCAGCTCATTTTTATGATTTCGCTGCGAAGACGGGCAATGATCCGTTTTTCAAGACGTGAGATATAGGACTGGGAGATTCCCAGCCGGTCGGCCACCTCCTTTTGCGTCAGCTCCTTATGTCCCCGGAGGCCGAAGCGCATGGTGATGATCTCCCGTTCCCGATTGTCCAGCCGGGAGACCGCCGTATGGAGCATCTGGCGCTCCACGTCGGCCTCGATGGGCCGCATGACCACGTCGCCGTCGGTGCCCAGCACGTCGCTGAGCAGCAGTTCCTTTCCATCCCAGTCGGTGTTCAGCGGCTCGTCGAAGCTCACCTCTGCGCGGAGATTGCTGGTTTTGCGCAGATGCATCAGGATCTCGTTCTCGATGCAGCGGGACGCGTAGGTCGCCAGCTTGATGTTCCTGTCGGAACGGAAGGTGTTGACAGCCTTGATGAGTCCGATGGTCCCGATGGAGATCAAGTCCTCCATGTGGACGCCGGTATTCTCGAATCGACGGGCCAGATAGACCACCAGCCGCAGATTTCGCTCGATCAGCGTCTGCCGGGCCTGGGGATCGTCCCGGTCCAGCCGGGCAATCAACTCCGCCTCCTCCTCTCTCTGCAGCGGCGGCGGCAGCGTTTCACTGCCGCCGATGTACATGACCTTACACGGTGTGATCCATCTCCTGAGCGCGCGCAGCAGTCTGCGCAGCCGTTCTCTCATGCACGTTTCCCTCCTCTCCGCCCCAAAGGGCGTGATAGGCGCCGCCATCGCTGAGCGGCCCCTCCGACAAGGCCAGCAGCGTCCGGCGATACCTGCATCCCTCCACCGTCACGCTGTCGCTGCGAAAGGCCAGCAGCAGGCCGGACGGCACGCCCACGCTGCGGAATGGCAGCAGAGAAAAGGCCTTTCCCCGCTCGATCCGGTGCAGACGCACCATTTTTTCCTCCGGCGGCAGGGCCTGGCGCAGCACGCCGCTGACCTCCGGTGGCCACAGGTCATAGAGCAGATCCTGCTCCAGCACCAGTACCGCCTGGCCGCTGACCGGATCACACAGCGTATTCCCCGTGTCGTACAGCGTTGGCACCGTCCGCTCTCGTCCGTCGATAGCAACCGTCACTTCCATGATCTCCCCCCTTCCATGCCGTACCCCCCGGCGAAACAGTATCTGCAGCAGCACATAAAAGCCGCCTGCCGAGAGGAGCAAAACCGGCCAGCTGATCCGGGCATGCCACAGAGCCGTCACGTAGCGCCCGGGATCTCCGGCTGCCAGGCCCAGCGCCAGCACCACCCCGGCCAGGGCCGCCGACAGCAGGCCAAACAGAGCGACCAGCCGCCAGCGCCGCCGGTGGGGCCAATAGGCCCCCAGTGCCATGATCGCCCCCGCCGGAGCCCTCAGCAGCGGATGGGCCAGCAACCGGCCTCCGGGCAGGAACACCGCCACCGCATAGAGGGTTCCCAGCAGGGCCCACAGGGCCAGCCGGGCACGGCGCAGGGGAATGCCGGCCAGCCGGGCGCCGGTCAGCAGCAGCAGATAATCCACCAGGAAATTCAGCACCGCCACCCGGTCGATGTAGACTACCGTCACCCCCTCACCTCCCCGGCGCATATTATAGGCCGCCTCTGCTGAAAAAACGGTCAAAAAAAGAGCCCGCCGGCCGGGGCACCCTCCGCAAG
>JAFRSI010000011.1 GCA_017427645.1 Oscillospiraceae bacterium
CAGCATCGAGCCCTTTTCGAGACGGTACTCGCTCTCCGAGTACTTCATGCCTTTCATTCCGCCGAGGACCAGCCCGTGCTTCTCTTTGATCAGCTCGAAGCTTCCGCCCGGCTGCTTCAGCACCGGGTACTCGTGGCCGGCGTTGGCGGCGGTCAGCTTCCCGGTGGAAAGCTCCAGGATGCCCAGCCAGACCGTGACGAACATCTCCTCCCGGTTGTTGGCGCTGATCGCGGCGTTGGTGTCGGTCAGGATCTGGGCGGGGGATTTGCCCATCATGGCGCTGTTGGCCAGGATGATCTTGGAGGCCATCATGAACAGGGCCGCCGGGATGCCCTTGCCGGACACGTCCGCCATGACCAGGCACAGATGATCCTCGTCGATGAGGAAGAAGTCGTAGAAGTCGCCGCCCACCTCCCGGGCCGGGTCCATGCTGGCGTAGACGTCAAAGTCCTTCCTGTCCGGAAAGGCGGGGAAGACGTTGGGCAGCATGGCCGCCTGGATCCGGGTGGCCAGGGACAGCTCCGTGCCGATGCGCTCCTTTTCGGCGGTGATGGCCTGGATCTGGGCCATATGGGCGTCGATCTCCCGCACCATCTCCGAGATGTCCTCGGCCAGCTCTCCGATGTCGTTGCGGGAGCGGATCCCGGCCAGCTCCGCGGCCACGGCCTCGCTGTCCTTCGTCTGCTTGTACTGCCGGATGTTGGTCTGCACCTTTTTCAGCGGCCGCAGCACGAAGAACAGGATCAGCCCCAGACTGAGGGCGGATAGGACAAGCTGGTTGAGGATGGCCAGGGTCGCCCCGGCGCGGGTCTGAGTCCGCATGTCGGCCTGCAGGGCGGAGAGGTCGTAGGTCAGGCCGATGAGCACGCTGTGCCCGTCGAAGGAGCAGAGCATGGCGTAGTAGTCCACGTAGTTGCCCGCGTCCGCCAGGTGACTGGAGTTGCGGATGGCGCTGCGCATGGCCAGAGACTGGCTTTCGCCCACGGTGACCGTCTTGCCCAGGGGATAGACCTCCTCGTAGCTGGTGCCGCGGACCGCGCCGGGCTCGGCGCCGCTGAAGAGGAAGAACTGCCGGTCAAAGGGCTCCTCGGTGATCACGCAGAAGAGATAGTCCACGTGATAGGCCTGCTTGATCTGGTCGATCCGGGTGATCAGCCAGGAATAGGCGATCTCCGCGTAGAGCCGCTGGTCCTCCTCCGGCAGCGCCTCGCACTGGGCCTCGTCCAGATAGCGCAGCTGCAGCTCCGGGTGCCGCTGAGAGAAGAGGAGGCACTTCTCCGCCGTCTCGCTCTCCTTGCTGAACAGGGCGTCGTATTCGATCTCCATGGCCTCCGGGTGGCTGTACCAGTAGCGGATCAGCCAGCGGTAGGCGGGATACTCCGTCACGGCGCGCATGGCCTCGTCCGCGATCTCGCCGGCGTGGCGCTCGGTCTGCTTTTGGACGCTGTCGCCGGAGAGCCGGGTTTCACATATGTAGGTCAGCATGCCCGTGGCGAGCACCCCGATCAAAAAGAGGATCGCGACCTGGACGATGATACTGATTTTTCTTTTTTCCCGCGGGGATTTCGTTTTCAACGCACATCATCGCCTTCAAATAGGATAGACATCATCAGTATACCACAGTCTGCGCCTCCATTCCAAGCCCCGGTTTTGCTCCGGGGCCAATTTTTCGCGTGTTTCCCCGGCGAAGGCCCGCCGCGGCGGG
>JAFRSI010000080.1 GCA_017427645.1 Oscillospiraceae bacterium
ACGCTGGATGAGATCCTGGGATGAGACCAAAAACAAACAAACCAGGCGGGAGATGCCAAGGGCATCTCCCGCCTGCTTTGTTCTGTATTCTGCCGGTCTCAGATGCGGGCCACGCCGGTGGCCCGGGCGGCCTCGGCCACGGCCTTGGCCACGGCGGGACCGACGCGGGGATCAAAGGCCTTGGGGATGATGTAGTCGGCGCACAGCTCGTCGTCGGCGATCAGGCCGGCCAGGGCCCGGGCGGCGGCCATCTTCATCTCCTCGTTGATGTCGCTGGCCCGGACGTCGAAGGCGCCGCGGAACACGCCGGGGAAGGCCAGCACGTTGTTGATCTGGTTGGGATAGTCGCTGCGGCCGGTGGAGATCACCCTGGCGCCGCCGGCGCGGGCGTCGTCGGGGAAGATCTCGGGGGTGGGGTTGGCGCAGGCGAAGACGATGGCGTCCCGGTTCATGGTCTTCACCATCTCGGTGGTGACGGTGCCGGGGGCGCTGACGCCGATGAACACGTCGGCCCCCACCAGGGCGTCGGCCAGGGTGCCGGCTTTGCGCTCCAGGTTGGTCACCTGGGCCATCTCCTCCTTGATCCAGTTGAGTCCCTGGCGGCCGGCGTAGATGGCGCCCTTGCGGTCGCACATGGTGACGTGGCGGAAGCCGGCGGACAGCAGCAGCTTCACGATGGAGATGGCGGCGGCGCCGGCGCCGGAGGTGACGATCTTCACGTCCTCTTTCTTCTTGCCCACCACCTTCAGGGCGTTGGTCAGACCGGCCAGAGTGATGATGGCGGTGCCGTGCTGGTCGTCGTGGAAGATGGGGATGTCGCACTTCTCCTTCAGCTTCCGCTCGATCTCGAAGCAGCGGGGGGCGGAGATATCCTCCAGGTTGATGCCGCCGAAGGAGCCGGAGATGTTGTATACCGTCTCCACGAACTGGTCCACGTCCTTGGTCTTGACGCAGAGAGGGAAGGCGTCCACGCCGCCGAAGGACTTGAAGAGGACGCACTTGCCCTCCATGACGGGCATGCCGGCCTCGGGGCCGATGTCGCCCAGGCCCAGGACGGCGCTGCCGTCGGTGATGACGGCGCACAGATTATGGCGCCGGGTCAGTTCGTAGCTCTTGTCGATATCCTTCTGGATCTCCAGGCAGGGCTGGGCCACGCCGGGAGTATAGGCCAGGGACAGGTCGTCCTTTGTCTTGACGGGGACGGTGGCGACCACCTCGATCTTGCCCCGCCACTCGCCGTGCAGGCGCAGAGATTCCTTTGCGTAATCCATAGTTGCATCCTCCGTTATCATATCATGGTATAGACGGTCCGCATCTCCCGCCGGGAGAGCACCATTTTCATTACTGTATCACACCGCCGGAGAAAAAAACATACCTTTTTTGAAAAAAGCGAAAAAAGACCGGCGGAACGTTTTTGCCCCGTCCGCTCCGCCTGTTTTGGCCGGCCGGAGGACTTGGGCAAGAGACACAAAAAAAGTAAAAAAGTGTATACATATTCATAGAAAAAACCCGGGCCAGATTGACTTTTTCCCAAATAGTTGTTAAAATATAAACAAATAGTCAGACAACTGCGGGCATTTGTCAGACAACTTGAAAAGAGGAGGGGACGGCTGTGCGGGAATACTGGGTGATGGTAGGCGCTTTCGGCAGCGGGAAGAGCGAGCTGGCGCTGAATATGGCCGTCCGGGCCGCGGCTGACGGCCCCTGCACGCTGGTGGATCTGGACGTGATCAACCCCTATTTCCGCACCAGCGAACGGGGCGACGTGCTGGATAAGGCCGGCGTGGAGCTGATCGCTCCGCCCTACGCCCTCCACAAGATCGAGATCATGTCCCTGTCCCCCCGGGTCTACGCCGCCTTCACCCCCGGCGAGGGGACAGTGTTTTTCGACGTGGGCGGCGACCACGTGGGCGCCGTGGCCCTGGGGCAGTACAAGCCCAATTTCAGCGGCATCCCGGCGGAGAAGCTGCACGTGCTGTTCGTGGTGAATCCCCTGCGGCCCCTGGCTGCGGACCTGCCCAGCGCCCGGGCCATGCTGGATAAGATCCAGGGAGTGTCCCGGCTGCGGGTGACGGGGATCGTAAACAACGCCAACCTGGCGGGGCAGACCTCCGCGGAGCACCTGGTGCAGGGCTACGAGCTGGTGCGCGCCCTGTCCGAGGAGACGGGGATCCCCGTGTGGGGCACCTGCGGCTGCCCGGAGGTCCTGGAGGCGTTTGAGGAGTATGCTGCCGCTCATGATCTGGATGAGCGATACATAGGTAAAAAATACCCGATCGAGGTGATGATGCACAGAAGCTGGGAGAAATTCCTGAAGGAAGGACTGTAACCAACGCGAAAGCGAAACAAACAGGGAAAGTGAGGAAACGCCATGATAAAAGTGACCATCTATGAGGACCAGTGCAAGGGCTGCGGCCTGTGCGTGCGCGCATGTCCCAAGTCCGTGCTGGCCATCTCCACCACGCACCTGAACACCAAGGGCTATTACCCGGCGGAGGTGGTGGACCAGGCCGCCTGCATCGCCTGCACGGCCTGCGCAAGGACCTGCCCCGACGTAGCCATCGAGATCGAGAAGTAAGGAGGATAGGTATATGGCTCTGAAATTGATGAAGGGTTGCGAGGCCATTGCCGAGGCCGCAATCCAGGCGGGCTGCCGCTATTTCTTCGGCTATCCCATTACCCCGCAGAACGATATCCCCGAGTATATGTCCCTGCGCCTGCCCCAGGTGGGCGGCTGCTTCCTGCAGGCGGAGAGCGAGCTGGCGGCCATCAACATGGTGTACGGCGCCGCCGGCGCCGGCGCGCGGGTCATGACCTCCTCCTCCAGCCCCGGCATCAGCCTGAAGCAGGAGGGTATCTCCACCTGCTGCGCCGCTGAGCTGCCCTGCGTCATCGTCAACATGATGCGCGGCGGCCCCGGTCTGGGCAACATCCAGGCCTCCCAGGGCGACTACTTCCAGGCCACCAAGGGCGGCGGCCACGGCGACTACCACACCATCGTCATCGCCCCGTCCTCCATCCAGGAGACGGTGAACATGATGGGCAAGGCCTTCGATCTGGCCGAGGAGTACCGGATCCCCGTCATGATCCTGGCCGACGGTCTCATCGGTCAGATGATGGAGCCGGTGGATATGCCCAATAATCCCAATCCCACCATGCATGACAAGCCCTGGGCCGCCACCGGCTACAAGCCCGGCGGCGCCAAGCAGCGCGCCATCATCAACTCCCTGTATATCGAGACGGAGGATCTGGACACGCTGGAGGAGCGCCTGCAGAACCGCTACGCCGTGATCCGCGGCAAGGAGGTCATGGTAGAGACCTACAACACCGAGGGCGCCGAGTACATCCTGTGCGCCTACGGCACCGTGGCCCGCGTCTGCAAGGCGGCTGTGCGCCTGTGCGCCGAGCAGGGCGTCAAGGTGGGCCTGGTGCGGCCCATCACCCTGTGGCCCTTCCCCACCAAGGAGGTCCACGACGCGATCGCCCAGGACAGCGTGAAGGCCGCCCTGACGGTGGAGGTCAGCGCCGGCCAGATGTATGAGGACGTGCGCCTGGCGGTCAACGGCTGCAAGGAAGTGGCGTTCATGGGCAAGGCCGGCAGCATGATCCCCGCGGCCGAGGACATCGCCGAGCGCATTTTGAAGATGAGGAGGGCTTGAGCATGGCGACGATTTTTAAGAGGACCTCTGTGTTGACAGACGTGCCGTTCCACTATTGTCCCGGCTGCGGCCACGGCATCGTGCACCGCATGGTGGCCGAGGTCATCGACGAGCTGGGCATCCGTGAGAAGACGGCCGGCGTGGCCCCCGTGGGCTGCGCGGTGTTTGCCTACAACTACTTTGACGTGGATATGTACGAGGCGGCCCACGGCCGCGCCCCCGCTGTGGCCACCGGCTACAAGCGCGTCCACCCCGAGAACGTGTGCTTCACCTATCAGGGCGACGGCGACCTGGCCTCCATCGGCACGGCGGAGATCGTACACGCCGCCCACCGCGGCGAGAAGATCACCACCATCTTTATCAACAACGCCATTTACGGCATGACCGGCGGCCAGATGGCCCCCACCACCCTGGTGGGTCAGAAGACCACCACCAGCCCCCTGGGCCGCGACAAGAACCACTGCGGCGAGCCCATCCGCATCGCGGAGATGCTGGCCACCATCAACGGCTCGGCCTTCATTGCCCGCACGGCGCTGAACAACACCGCCAACCTGGTCAAGACCAAGGCCGCCATCAAGAAGGCCTTTGAGGCCCAGCTGGCCGGCAAGGGCTTCTCCCTGGTGGAGATCCTGTCTCCCTGCCCCACCAACTGGGGCAAGTCCCCGGCGGAGGCCATGGACTGGCTGGCCGACAACATGATCCCCTACTATCCTCTGGGCATTATGAAGGAGGTATAAGACATGGTAGAGAGAAATATTTTCGCCGGATTCGGCGGTCAGGGCGTCCTGCTGATGGGTCAGCTGCTGGCGGCTGCCGGTATGATGGAGGGCAAGAACACCTCCTGGATCCCCTCCTACGGCCCGGAGATGCGCGGCGGCACCGCCAACTGCAGCGTGATGCTGTCTGACCAGGAGATCGACAGCCCCCTGGTCACCCGCCCCACCTCCCTGGTGGTGATGAATCGCCCGTCGCTGGAAAAATTTGAGAGCAAAGTGGTGCCCGGCGGCTCCATCTTCGTCAACAGCTCCATGATCGACATCAAGGTCTCCCGTGACGACGTGAACGCCTACTACGTTCCCTGCAACGAGATCGCCGCCGAGCTGGGCAACGACAAGGTGTCCAACATGATCATGCTGGGCGCGTACCTGGGCAAGTCCAAGTGCGTGGAGGTGGAGACCGTTCTGGAGGCCCTGCTGGAGAAACTGGGCCAGAAGAAGGCCAAGCTGATCCCCCTGAACCGCGAGGCTCTGCTCCGCGGCGCGGCCTGCATCAAGTAACGGAAAGAAGGCATTTCCGCGCCTGCACGGGCGCGGAAATGCCTTCTCCATGAGAAGATGAGGTAGGAGGAAACGGCGATGCCCCAGTTTTTGACCCCGGCGGATGCAGTCGGCCATATCAAGGACGGCGACTTCATCATCATGAACAATTTTCTGAGCCTGACCAACGCCGAGCAGTTGAGCATAGCACTGAATCAGCGGTTCCGGGAGACGGGCTCGCCGAAGCATCTGACCATTTACTGCCCGGCAGGTCTGGGCGGATGGGACCCCCACTCGGAGTGCGAGGAGATCGTCTGCATGGGCGCGGTGGATACCCTGATCTGCAGCCACTACGGCAGCACGCCGGCCACCGCCCGCATGATCCTGGACAACGAGCTGGAGGCGTACAATCTGCCTTACGGCATCATGTCCCACGCCATCCGGGCCTCGGCAGCCGGACAGCCCTACGTGATCTCCGACGTGGGCCTGAACCTGTTCGTGGATCCCCGCTACAGGGGCTATCAGCTCAATGCGCGATCCGGAAAGGAAATGGTCCGGGAGATCTATATCGACGGCAAACGCCGCCTGCAGTACGACACGCCCCAGCCGGACGTGGCCCTGCTGAAGGCCAGCGCCTGCGACGAGATGGGCAATATCTCCATGGAGGACGAGCCCATGTGCGGCGACATGCTGTCCATCGCCCAGGCGGTGCACCGCCGGGGCGGCAAGGTCATCGTACAGGTGAAGAGGAAGGACAACACGCCCCGGCGCCCCATTGAGGTGATGATCCCGGCGGTGCTGGTGGACTATATCTGCATCTGCCCCGAACAGACCCAGATCCAGGGCATGGAGGACGACAATCCCCGCCTGTCCGGCGGCCAGCCGATGACGGACGAGGAGCTGTGCGCCTTTGTGGAAAAGAACGCGACGGCGGAAAAGGACCTGGCCCGCGTGCTGACGGCCCGCCGCGCCGCCCGGGAGCTGAAGCCGGGCCACGTGGTCAACATCGGCGTGGGCGTGCCGGAGCTGGTGGGGGTGGAGGCGGCCAGGAGCGGCCTGCTGCCCCGGATCACGCTGACGGTGGAGGCCGGGTCCATGAAAGGTCTGCCGGTAGGCGGCCGGGCCTTCGGCGCCACCATGGCGCCCCAGAGCATCTGCTCCACCGCCCAGCAGTTTGACTTCTACGACGGCGGCGGCCTGGACATCTGCTTCATCGGTGCCCTGGAAATCGACGCGGAGGGCAACGTCAACGGCCACTACAACCCCAAGAAGCTCTCCGGCATCGGCGGATTCATCAATATCACACAGTTCACCCACAAGGTGGTGTTCTGCACCACCTTCTCGGCCGGCGGCCTGGAGGTCGCCGAGACGGAGGCGGGCGTGCAGATCGTACACGAGGGCCATTTTCCCAAGTTCGTGAAGCGCGTCAACGCCCTGAGCTTCAGCGCCCTGAACGCCCACGAGAACGGCCAGGAGATCGTCTACGTAACGGAGCGGTGCGTGTTCCGCCTGGGCGAAAAGGGCCTGGTGCTGACAGACGTGGCCCGCGGCATCGATGTGGAGCGGGACATCCTGCGCCTCCTGCCCTTCCCGGTGGAGGTGGCGACGGACCTGCGCGTGTACTGACCGGCAGATCAGTCGATCTCGATGGAGAAGATCCGCATGGTATTCATCATGTGGAGATGCATGGCGGCCTTGGCCCCCTGGGGGTTGCGGTCCCGCAGATACTGCATCAGCAGGCGGTGGTCATTCAGCGTCTGCTCCGCCACCTGGGGCGACTCGTTGGCCAGGATAACGCCCTGCCGGATGGCACGGTTGAAAATGGGCAGCAGGGACGTGATGAACTGATTGTGGGTGGCCGAGGCGATGGCGTTGTGGAATTTCTGCTCCGTCTCGTCCCACAGGGGATCCCGGCGGCGGATCATCTGCTCGTCCAGCTCCCCGTAGTGGAAGATGGTCTCCAGCTCCTCGTCACTGGCCCGGATACACGCGTAATAGGCCGCCTGGGGCTCGAACATCAGCCGCATCTCGTAGAGATCCTTGAGATTGACCCGGGTATTCTGGATCTTCAGCACGTCAAAATCGTCGTGAATGCTCTGGCTGCGGGTGACAAAGGTGCCCACGCCCCGATGGGGCTCCACCAGTCCTCTGGTGGACAGGATACGCAGCGCCTCCCGCAGCGTGGTGCGGCTGACGTGCAGCTCCTGAGCCAGCTCCAGCTCGTTGGGCAGCTTGTCCCCGGGCAGGAAGCGCTGCCGGGCGATCATCTCCGTGATCTCGTCGGCTGCGCGGCCGGCAAGGGAATTCTTGCGGTAAGACATATGAATCAACCTCCCTTGATGGGATTATACCGAAAATGAGAAAGCAAAACAACAATGAAATGGAAAAGAGGTACATCGAAGTGAAGAATCTCACCATTGAAAGAACACAGACCCCCAAGAGCAAGCCGGAGAAGGGCCAGAAGCTGGGCTTTGGCAGCGTGTTCACAGACCACATGCTGCTGATGAACTACGACGTGGGACAGGGCTGGCACGACGCCAGGATCGTCCCCTTCGGTCCCATCACCATGAGTCCGGCGGCTACCTGCCTGCACTATGCGCAGGAGACCTTCGAGGGGCTTAAGGCCTATCGGGCTGAGGACGGCAGGGTCCTGCTGTTCCGGCCGGAGGAGAACTTCAAGCGGATGAACCGCTCCAACGAGCGGATGTGTATTCCTCAACTGGATGTGGATTTCTGCATCGAGAGCCTCAAGGAGCTGGTGCTGCTGGAGAAGGAGTGGATCCCCACGGATGCGGAGGCCTCCCTGTACCTGCGGCCCATGGTCATCGGAGTCGAATCCCGCCTGGGCGTCAAGGACGCCGATTCCTACCTGTACATGGTGCTGTGCAGCCCCAGCGGACCCTACTACGCCAACGGCCTGAAGCCGGTGCCCATCTATGTGGAGGAGAAGTACGTCCGTGCGGTCCGCGGCGGCACGGGCGACGCCAAGACGGGCGGCAACTATGCCGCCAGCATGCGCGCCCAGCATATCGCCCACGAGTGCGGCTACTCCCAGGTCCTGTGGCTGGACGGCGTGGAGAAGAAGTACGTGGGCGAGGTTGGCGCCATGAACATCTTCTTTGTGGTGGACGGAGAGGTCCTGACCCCGGAGCTGGACGGCAGCATCCTGCCCGGCATCACCCGGATGTCCGTCATTGAGCTGCTCCGCCGGGAGGGCTACAAGGTCACGGAGCGGAAGATCACCATTCAGGAGATCGCCGACGCCTCCGACGCCGGCAAGCTCCAGGAGGTTTTCGGCACCGGCACCGCCGCCGTTATCAGCCCCGTGGGTCATCTCAAGTGGGGCGACAAGGTCATGACCATCAACAACGAGGAGATCGGACCGATTTCCATGCACCTGTATCAGGAGCTGACCGGCATCCAGTGGGGCCGCATCCAGGGCCCGGAGGGCTGGTCCATGGAGATCGGCCGGATGTGAGAGGGGCCGATCGCGCATAGGATAAGTATCCCGCAGCTTTTGCTGCGGGATGCTTTTTGCTGCCGGGAGCAGGAAGCGGTTGACCTGGGATGATCGGTGGGATATACTGGGAAACACGAATTGCGGGGCGGTATCGAAGAGCGCCGCAAAAACGGCGTGTATCCGGACTTTGCGGCAAACGCCGCGCTGCCGGCCAATGTGGGCCTGGCGGCGGAGCTGAGCAAAGAGGGGGGAGGCCTGTGTATCAGCGCATTCTGGGCGACAGCATGCTGGCTGTCGGATTGATCTATGGGGCTGCGCTGTTGATCTCGGCCTTCCGAAACCGGGAGGCGGTCCGTGCGGAGCGGGGCAGTCTCGCGGCCCTGGCGGCCATGGAGATCCCGGTGTTTTTCTGTGCCAGCATGGGCATCTCGGATTATTTGATCCACACCCTGCTCATCAAGCGTCTGAATCTGGTGTCCGACGACAGGCATCTGCCGGGTACGCTGGTGGCCTGCTGCCTGCTGCCGGGGGCGATCTTCGCCTGGACGCTGCTGCGGGTGGAGAATCCCGTGGACATCGTCACCCTGGCAGTCTGCGGCGCGTGCGTCATGGCGGGCGCACTGGCAGGTACGCAGGTGACGGGCCGGCTCTCCGGCGCGCTCATCGGAAGGATCATGCGCATCGCGCTGATCGTCTCTTTTCTGGTGCTGGTGGGGAAGATCGCGCTGTCCTCCGGCGAGACCGGAACGGCCACGGGACTGTCCGGCCCGCGGCTGTATATCGCGGGGGTCCTGTGCTTCCTCACCGCGCTGATCAATATGTTCGGCATCCCCATGAAGCCCACCTGGACGGCCCTGTTTCTGATCCTGGGGCTGTCGCCGCTGGCGGTGCTCACCATGGTGCTGGTGTTGGGGGAGCTGAGCCCGCTGGCCGGCGGGCTGGGGGTGGTGCGCAGCGGAAACTATCAGAAAAAGATGGCCCCCTGCGGCGTGATCTTCGGGTCAATGGGGGCGATACTGGGCACCCTGCTGGCGGTGTCCCTGCCGGCGATCGTGCTCAACGGCGTGCTGCTGGCGGTGATGCTGCTGGCCATTGCGTCCATGTTCCGGAAATAAGGATACGGGCGGAGCACGAGAGTGCTCCGCCCGCGGCGTTGGGAGATATCAGTCGGTACAGTCCAGCAGCATCCGGATATGCGGAATGCCGTCCTCCAGGAATTCTTCGGAGATCTGGCGGAAGCCCAGTTTTTCATACAGGGCCCTGGCGTATACCTGGGCTTCCAGATAGATCCGGTCGGCGCGGAAGTGCTCCCGGGCGGCCCGGATGGCCTCCGTCAGCAGGCGGGTGGCTTCACCGCGGCGACGATGCACGGCGATGACCCGGCCGATGGACACATAGGGGGAGACGACGTTCCGGTCCATGATGCGCAGATAAGCGGTGATGGCGCCGCTCTCCCGGAAAAACAGGTGGAGGGCGGCCTGATCCTTGCCGTCCAGGTCCTGATAGGGGCAGTTCTGCTCCACCACGAACACGGCTGAGCGCAGCTGCAGGATTTCGTAGAGCTCCTCTTTTGTCAACTCGCCAAAGGTCTTCCGGCAGAATTCCACAGGCCCACCGCCCTTCGCAATCTGGTGAAGAGATTATACCGCTGGGAGAGCGGCCTGTCAACGACCGCCTTTCCGGCGGATGGGGGCGCCGTTTGCGGCGCAGCGCGCCTTGACAAGCAAAGCAAAAAAAGGTAAGCTTGCAGACAAGGAGAACCGTGCCCCGGAGAGGGCGGAGAGGAGAACCACAATGAAAAAAGTCGTTATCATGGAGTCCCTGGGGATCGGGGCCGAGGAGCTGGCGGCCTTTCAGAAGCCCTTCGAGGAGCAGGGGATCACCTTCGTATCCTATCCCAAGACCACGGACACGGCGCAGCTGGTGCGGCAGGCTGCCGACGCCGACGCCATGATCCTGGCCAATATGCCCATGCCGGACCAGGTGATCCGCCAGTGTGAGAAGCTGCGCTTCATCGACGTGGCCTTCACCGGCGTGGACCACGTGGGCCTGACCGCCGCCCGGGAGAAGGGCATCGCCGTCAGCAACGCGGCGGGCTACTCCAACGAGGCGGTCAGCGAGCTGGTGCTGGGCATGGCCCTGTCCCTGTACCGTTGCCTGCCCCAGGTGGAGGAGCGGTGCCGCAGCGGCGGCACCAAGGACGGTCTGGTGGGTTTTGAGCTGCGGGGAAAGACCGTGGGCATCATCGGCTACGGCCGGATCGGACGCCGGACCGGCGAGCTGTTCCACGCCTTCGGCTGCCGGGTCCTGGCCCAGAGCCGCCACATCCAGCCCGACGCGCCGGACTACGTGGAGCAGGTATCCCAGGAGGAGCTGCTGCGCCGGGCGGACGTCGTGGTGCTCCACTGCCCCCTGAACGACAGCACCCGGGGCATGATCGACTATGAAAAGCTCTGTCTGATGAAGCCCACGGCCTATCTCATCAATGTAGCCCGTGGTCCCGTCACCAACGAGGACGATCTGGCCCGCGCCCTGACCGAGGGCGTCATCGCCGGGGCGGCCATCGACGTGTTCACCGCTGAGCCGCCGCTTGCGCCGGACACGGCCCTGCTGCATGCGCCCCATACCCTGCTGACGCCCCACGTGGCCTTCGCCACCCACGAGTCCATGACCCTGCGGGCGGAGATCGTCTTTGACAATCTGCAGGCCTGGCTGGACGGGAAGCAGAAGAACGTGATCCTGTAATAAAAAAGAGAGAGCAGCCGCGGAACGACAGTTCCGCGGCTGCTTTTTGTAGAGAAATCAAAAGGCAGACCCGATCAGACGGACCGCAAAGGCCGCGACCCAGGC
>JAFRSI010000081.1 GCA_017427645.1 Oscillospiraceae bacterium
GAAGCTCGGACTGGGCGCAAAGATCCAGATCGTCCTGGTCCTCGGTATCATCGTCGGCGCCATATTATGGGCGGCCATGGGCGCGGAAGCGGCGGGTGCGTTTACCGCCAAATACATCAAGCCCTTCGGCAACATCTTCGTCAATCTGCTGAAGTTCATCGTGGTGCCCCTGGTACTCCTGAGCATCATGGACGGCGTGATTTCCATGGGCGATATCAGCAAGGTGGGCAAGATCGGCTGGAAGACCGTGGTGTACTTCCTGGTCACCACCGCCATCGCCTGCGTCATCGGCCTGGTGGTCGCCAATCTGTTCAAGGGCGCCTTCCCCGTGCTGTCCATGGCTGACGACGCCGCCTACGAGGCAAAAACCGCCAACCTGATGGACACCATCGTCAACATCTTCCCCAGCAACGCCATCTCCCCGCTGGCCAACTCCTCCATGCTGCAGATCATCGTGATCGCGCTGTTCTTCGGCTGCGGCATCCTGGTGGCCGGCGAGAAGGGCAAGCCCTTCGGCAACTGGATCTCCTCCTTCAACGAGGTCACCCAGAAGGTCATGAGCTTCATCCTGGCCGTGTCCCCCATCGGCGTGTTCTGCCTGATGACCTGGGTCGTGGCCGAGCAGGGCGTCAAGATCCTGACCTCTATCGGCCTGGTCCTGCTGGCTGCCTACATCGGCTACATCATCCACGTGGTGCTGGTGTACAGCCTGTCCGTGAAGATCTTTGCCAAGCTGTCCCCCATCACCTTCTTCAAGAAGGTGTTCCCGGCGGCGGCCTTTGCCTTCTCCTCCACCTCCTCCGTGGCCACCCTGCCCGTTGCCAAGGAGTGCGCGGACGACCTGGGTGTGGAGAGTGAGATCTCCTCCTTCGTGCTGCCCCTGGGCGCCACCGTCAACCTGGACGGTACCGCCATCTACCAGTGCGTGGCCGCCGTCTTCCTGGCCAAGTGCATCGGCGTGGATCTGAGCCTGGTCCACATGGCTACCATCGTCGTCACCGCCACCCTGGCCTCCATCGGCACCGCCGGCACCTCCGGCGCCGGCATGATCATGCTGGCCATGGTGCTGGAGTCCGTGGGCATCAGCCCCACCTATATCGGCATCATCTACGGTGTGGACCGTCTCTTCGACATGGGCCGTACCGCGCTGAACGTGGTGGGCGACGTGTCCTGCTCCGTCTGCGTCCACCAGTGGGAGTCCGGCGAGCTGAAGCCTGCCGGGAAAAAGTAACGCAGCGCCGCCGAAACGCACAAAAAAAGGAAGCCGCCCGCCGGGCGGCTTCCTTTTTTGCGTTTCTATGCCCAGGTGAAGTTTTCCGGTCCGGCGGCCTGCTCGAAGTGATACCGGACGATGCCCAGGTCCAGGCGGGTGTACGGGCCGGGCAGGGCCAGGGCGCGAACGGTTCCCACCGCCGTCAGGTCCAGAAGAAATCGCTGCTGGTTCATGGCGGTGGGGGCCAGCATGGCGTATTCGGCGCCCCGGCGGAACCAGTCGGGCATGGGGGCCGGGCAGCGGACCAGCTGGGCCATGGGCTTGCTGCGGTGGGGGGCGCCGGGACTGGCGCCGTAGCCCAGGGCGATGACGATGACCAGCTTTTCCCCCTCATCCAGGGCGAAGCGGGCCCTGCGGCGGGAGAAGGTCAGAGCCACCCAACAGGTGTTCAATCCCAGCTGCTGGGCCAGCAGGACCACCCGCTCCCCGTAGTAGCCGGCGCGGCGGGAGAGATCGGGGCTCTTTTTGCCCGCCACGGCGATGTAGTTCTGCACGCCGGAGAAGCTGCCGTATCGGGCCATGGCGCCGGTGAAGGCCCCCGGCTCGTCGCAGACCAGCTGCAGGTGTAGGCCGCCCTCCCGGTTGCACGCGTCGATCTCCTGCTGCAGCCGGGCCTTGATATCGGCGGGTATGGGGTCCTCGCGGTATCGGCGCACGCTGTGCCGCCGCTGCATGGCTTCCAGGATATCCATGGCGATGCCTCCTCTGTCAAATCCTGGTATCATCATACCACGGGCGGGAGAAAAAGTCGACAGAAAAATATCGAAAACCGCCAGGACGTTGAAACGGCCGGCATTTTGTGATATGCTGGCCCAAAGGGGGGTGAGGGCCTTGACGAGGATCATGCTGGTGGAGGATGATCCGGCCATCGTGGAGAGCCTGCAGGCCTATCTGAGGACGGAGGGCTTTGACACAGCGTCCGCAGACGGCCAGCGCGGCGCGGAGCAGATGCTGGCAAAGGAGCGCTTCGACCTGCTGCTGGTGGATATGTCCCTGCGGGACGGGGACGGCTTCGGCGTGTGTGCCGCCGCCAAAAAGTATGAGATCCCCGTGATCTTCCTCACCGCCAACGGGGAGGAGAGCGCGGTGGTGGCCGGGCTGGACATGGGCGCCGAGGACTATATCGCCAAGCCCTTCCGGCCCCGGGAGCTCCTCTCCCGGATCCGGGGCGTCCTGCGCCGCACGGGAGGCCGCGACACGGTGATCCGCCTGCAAAACGTGGCGGTGGACACCGAGAAAGGCGTTGTGACAAAGGACGGAAAGGAGATCCCCTTGTCAGCTTTGGAGTACCGGCTGCTGCTGGTTTTCCTGAACAACCGGGGGCGGCTCCTGTCCCGCAACCGCCTTCTGGAGGAGATCTGGGACGCGGCGGGGGACTTTGTCAACGACAACACTCTGACGGTTTACATAAAACGTATCCGGGAAAAGATCGAGGACGACCCCCAGAATCCCGCCATCATCAAGACGGTGCGAGGCCTGGGGTATCGGGTGGACTGATATGAAGACGCTGAGAAATCCGGACTTTCTCCGGGAGTGGATCGCCTACGGGGTGGCTGCGGCGGTGCTGGCCGTCGTGGGCGCGCTGGCGGTGTCGCCGCTGTGCGGCGTGCTGGTGCTGTGCGCCGGCGCCGTCTTTTCGGGGCTGCACTGGCTGTTTACCCGCCGCCGCTACCGGGCCATTGCGGATCTGTGCCGCGAGCTGGACCGGGTCCTCCACGGCGGGGGCGATCTGCTGATCCGCCAGAACGACGAGGGGGAGCTCTCCATCCTGCGCAGCGAGATCCAGAAGATGACCCGCCGGCTGCAGGAGAACGCCGACGCCCTCCAGGCCGACAAGAAGTATCTGACCCGCGCCATGGAGGACATCTTCCACCAGCTGCGCACGCCGCTGACGGCCATGAACCTGGAGGTGACGCTGCTGCGGGAGGAGGAGCTGTCCTACCGGCGGCGCATCGAGCTGACCCGTGAGCTGAAAAAGCAGCTCCAGCACGTGGACTGGCTGGTGGAGACCCTGCTGAAGATGTCTCAACTGGACGCCGGCACCGTGACGCTGCGGCGGGACGACCTGTCGGTGCACCAGGCGGTGGAGCAGGCGGCCGCCGCTCTGACCATCCCCATGGAGCTGCGGGGCCAGGAGCTGCGGCTGGAGATCGGCGGGGAGCGGTTTACCGGCGACCTCCCCTGGACGGCGGAGGCCCTGGGCAACATCCTGAAAAACTGCATGGAGCACACGCCGGAGGGCGGCTCCGTCACCGTGACGGCGGAGGAGACCCCCATCTTCACCCAGATCACGGTGCGGGATACCGGCCCCGGCTTCGACCCGGCGGACATCCCCCGCCTCTTTGAGCGGTTTTACCGGGGCAGCACGGCGGGGAACGGCAGCATCGGCATCGGCCTGGCCATGAGCCGCATGGTGATCGCCGCCCAGAACGGCACCGTCGCGGCGGACAATCCCCCGGGCGGCGGGGCCCGGTTCACGATCCGGTTTTACAAGACAGTGGTATAAGGTACAGCGGACGGCGAAAACCGTCCGCTGATTTTTTTCAAAAAACTTTTCAAACTGTCACCGAGCTGTCACATTGGCCTGCTATACTGACCTCAGAACAACAGGAAAGGGGACTGTCCTATGGAAATATTGAAGATCGAGAGCCTGACCAAGGTGTACGGCGAGGGGGAAAACCAGGTGCGCGCCCTGGACGGCGTGTCCTTCTCCGTGGAGAAGGGGGAGTTTCTGGCCATCATCGGGCCCTCCGGCTCCGGCAAATCCACGCTTCTGCACATTCTGGGCGGCGTGGACCGCCCCACCTCCGGCAAGGTGTGGATGAACGGCCAGGACGTGTACGCCCAGGACGAGGAGCAGCTGGCCATCTTCCGCCGCCGCCAGGTGGGACTGATCTATCAGTTCTACAACCTGATCCCGGTGCTGAACGTGGTGGAGAACATGACGCTGCCGGTGCTGATGGACGGGCGGCAGGTCAACGAGGAGCGGCTGAACGAGCTGCTGGACACCCTGGGGCTACGGGACCGGCAGAAGAACCTGCCCAACCAGCTCTCCGGCGGCCAGCAGCAGCGGGTCTCCATCGGCCGGGCGCTGATGAACGCCCCCGCCGTGGTGCTGGCCGACGAGCCCACCGGCAACCTGGACAGCAAGAACAGCCAGGAGATCGTGGAGCTTTTGAAGATGTCCAACCGCAAGTACGGCCAGACGCTGATCGTCATCACCCACGATGAGAACATCGCCCTCCAGGCTGACCGCATCATCGCCATTGAGGACGGCCGCATCGTGCGGGACGAGCGGATCCGGGGGGCGAAGACATGAACGTATTTCACCGATTTACCCGTGTCTCCCTGCGCCAGAACCCCAGCCGCACCCTGGTGACCGTCATCGGCATCGTGCTGAGCATGGCCCTGGTCACCGCCGTGATCCAGGGCGCCTACAGCGGCATCCAGTTCCTGGTCCGCTCCGAGGTGGAGCGGACGGGCGCGTTTCACGGGTACAGGACCGGGCTCACCGATCAGGAGGCCGACCAACTCCGCCAGATGGACGAAATCAAAGACGCCGTTGCCTGGCACACGGTGGGCTACGCCGAGATCGACAGCCGGAACGGCTACAAGCCGTATCTTCTGATCCGGGGCATCGAGGAGGACTTCACCCAAATGGTGACCCTCCGTCTGACAGCCGGTCGGATGCCGGAAAACGGCGGGGAGCTGCTGGTTCCGGACAATTTGGCCGAGGACAGCGGTGTCAGTTACAACATCGGCGACACGGTGACGCTGATCGTGGGCAAGCGCATGAGCGGCAGCTTGGAGCTGGATGAGGCGGAGTCCTGTATAGAGGACCCGCCTTCCGATCCGCCCGTCTTCGCCGAGGAGCTGGTGGACACGGCGGAACGCACCTACACGGTGGTTGGCGTCTATGAGCACCTCTCCCACGAAGTGGAAAACTGGGGGGGCAATCCCAGCTATACGGTCCTTACCTGCTGGGACGGGCAGGGCATTGGCCGGCAGAGCGTTTTTTTCACTGTGAAGAATGTGAAAAACTCCTTATCGTTCATGGAATCCCCGGAGTTCATGTCGCTGGGACACGGCGGAACTGTGCACAACGACCTGCTGCGGCTCCTGGGCGCCGTCCGCTCGGAAAACCTCTCCCACTTCATCTACGGCTTTGCCGGCGTGCTGATCTTCCTCATTGCCTTCGGCTCCATCGCCCTGATCTACAACTCCTTTGCCATCTCCGTCAGCGAGCGGACAAGGCAGTTCGGTATCCTCAAATCCGTGGGCGCCACGGAGAAGCAGATCACGGGCAGCGTGCTCTACGAGGCGCTGCTGCTGGGCGGCATCGGCATCCTGGGCGGCGCCGTGGTGGGCTGCCTGGGCATCGGCATTACCCTGTGGGCCCTGCGGGACGCCTTTGCCGCCTTTTCCTCCGGCACGGGCGTACAGATGAAGCTGGTGGTGTCGCCCCTGGGCCTGGTGATCGCCGCGGCGGTGTGCCTGGTGACCACCCTGATCTCCGCCTGGATCCCGGCGGAGCGGGCTAACCGGGTGTCCGCCATCGACGCCATCCGCCAGACCAGGGACGTGAAAGTCCGGGCAAAGGATGTAAAGGTATCGCGCCTTACAAAGAAGCTCTTCGGCTTCGAGGGCATGATGGCCTCCAAGAACTTCAAGCGCAACCGCAAGCGCTACCGGGCCACCGTGGTGTCGCTGTTCCTCAGCGTCACACTGTTCATCGCCGCCTCCAGCTTCTGCGATTATCTCACCCAGGCGGTGGGCACCGTCTCCTCCAACGACAGCCGTGTGGATATCACCTACGCCACGGCGGGGCCCGATCAGCCGGACCCCGATGAGATGCTGGCCTTGCTGAGCGGCGTGGCCGGCGTCAAGGCGGGCTGCTATCTCAAAACAGACTCCGTGGAGATCCGTACGGCTGCGGATGTTTTTACCGACGGGTGGCTCAACCGCTACGGCGCTCCGGATTCCACCGGCGGGGAGGGGGAGGAATCCACTTACGTCACGCTGGTCTTCGCGGACGACGCCGCTTTCCGCGCCCTCTGTGCCGACAACGGTCTGGACCCCGCCGACTATTACGACGCCTCCGCGCCGAAGGCTCTGCTCTACAACCGCTTCATCAGCCGGGTTTTCGACCAGAACGGCAACAGCCGCTGGTGCGACGTGAAGATGATCGACGAGGACCGGCTGCCCCTGACGCTCTATTCCTTTGAGCGGCGGCAGTTCGACGGCTATACCCTGGGAACGGTGGAGGAGGGAGAGCTCTATTACTACTATCCCGACGAGTATATGCAGGAGATCAACACGCGCTGGATGAACGGGGAGGACGCGGCGCTGGACCGCAGCCGCGCCATGGTGAAGACGGCGGAGGAGGCGGAGATCCGCACAGAGCTGACAATGGCCGCCGCAGTAAAGGAGACGCTGTTTGCCCTGCCCGACGGCTCGCCCGCGCTGATCTACCCCTACGGGATGCGCCAGGCCGTGATGGGCCGGGAGAGGGCAGATGAGAATGCGGAGACGTATTTCGCCCTGCAGGCCCAGGACCACGCCCGGGCGGTGGAGGACCTGAAGAAGGAGCTCAGCGCCAGGGGTATGGAGACCGGCCGCCTCTTCGACCAGGCCGCCGAAAAGGAGTCCATGCGCATGCTGGTGACGGTGGTGCGGGTGTTCTCCTACGGCTTCATCATCCTCATCTCCCTGATCGCCATGGCCAACGTGTTCAACACCGTGTCCACCAGCGTGATGCTGCGGCGGCGGGAGTTCGCCATGCTCAAGTCCATCGGACTGGGGGAGAAGGGCTTCCGGAAGATGATGAACTACGAGTGCGTCATCTACGGCTGCAAGGGCCTCCTGTGGGGCCTGCCGGCGGCGGTGGCGCTGACGTACCTGATCTACCGGATCACGGGCAATATCGTGGAGCGCAGCTTTTACATCCCGTGGTACAGCGTGGTCATCGCCGTGGGCAGCGTGTTCGCCGTGGTGTTTGCCACCATGCTGTATTCCACCAACGTGATCCGCAGGGACAACCCCATCGACGCGCTGAAGCAGGAAAATCTGTAACGCCGCAAAGGCCCCGGCTCAGCCGGGGCCTTTTTCGCCAAAAAAACAATCTGCCGCTTTACTTGCCGCCGCTGCTCTGATATAATCGTGCTGTCAGGAAAGAGGCCGGATACACCGGTAAGATGATGCGGATAAAGGGAGGAGCTATTATGGAGATGAAATTCTATATCTGCGAGCGCTGCGGCAACATCGTTGCCAAGGTAAAGGACAGCGGCGTGCCCGTCATGTGCTGCGGGCAGGCGATGAAGGAGATCGTTCCCGGCACCACAGACGCCTCCGTGGAGAAGCACGTGCCCGTCTATGAGGTCCGGGACAACAAGGTGTACGTCACCGTGGGCGCGGCGGAGCACCCCATGCTGCCCCAGCACTACATCGAGTGGATCGCCGTTCAGACCAGGCAGGGAAATCAGCGCAAGGCGCTGCAGCCCGGCGAGGCCCCCAAGGCCTGCTTTGCCCTGTGCGAGGGGGACGAGGTCCTGGCGGTGTACGCCTACTGCAACCTCCACAGCCTGTGGAAGGCCTGAGGAAAGCCTTGCGTTTTCCGCTCTGACGTGCTATCATAGAACCAGTCAGAGCACAACTTCATACGCTGCATCGTGTTCCGCGTGAAGACTGCCCCTCCGGGCAGGCGCTGGAATGAGGAAATCCGGTTGGAGTCCGGAGCAACACCCGTTGCTGTAAGTGCAGGAGCTTTCTGCCCGCGCCGTGAGGCGGCCATTGGGAAACCGAGAAGGTAGGGCAGATGACGCAGGCGGAGAGATCCGCCCCAATGCACGAGCCAGAAGGTCGACGATGATCGAGGCTGAAGACCCCCTGCGTGCGGCGTGCGCGCAGCGGCGACAGCAATTGGTTTCATGGGAACAAAAGGCCGTGGCAGACGCCGCGGCCTTTTCTCTTTTCCGGAAACCGACGCCATGCGGCCTTTTGACAGAAGCAACAGCCTGTTTCCCCTGCAGCGATTTTATTCACTTGCTTTTCCATTGAGATGCCTCTGCGCAGCAGAAGAGGGACCGCAGTATGGGCGCCGCGGTCCCTCTTCTGGCTGCAGACGAAGGTTTTCGACGCAGCGGTCTCGATGTGCATGGGGGATTGTGAAGGGGGAGGGGACTCCCCCTTCACGTGCAATATTAGTTTTTCAAACGCGAAGCAAGTTTGAGAAGCTCTCCGTTGTGTCGGCAAGATATTGGCGACACAACGAAGAGGGACCGCGGTATGGGCGCCGCGGTCCCAC
>JAFRSI010000082.1 GCA_017427645.1 Oscillospiraceae bacterium
TAGTAGACGGTGATGAATTCCGGATGAAAATCGTCAAAGGCCCAGGTCAGCTCCTTGAAGAGGGTCTTCAGGTTGGTGTAGCTGCCCACCAGCGCCCCGTCCAGCAGGGCCAGATATTCGCCCGCCCGGATGGCGTGGCCGCCGAAGTCCGAATCCCGGGCGGCGTAGGTCACCATGGCGGTGTGGACCTTGCCGATGGCCTCGCCCATGGCGCCCACCAGGGACTCCTCCGGCTCGTCCGGATTGAAATTCAGCATGGCGGAGATGCCCTGGGGCACGGTCTTGGTGGGCATGACGATCACGTGCTTCTCCGTCAGCGGCGCGCACTGCTCCGCCGCCATGATGATGTTCTTGTTGTTGGGGAAGACGAACACCGTGGAAGCCGGGGTGGCCTTGACGGCCCGCAGGATATCGTCGGTGGAAGGATTCATGGTCTGGCCGCCGGTGACCACCTGGTCCACGCCCAGATCCCGGAACAGCGTCTCCAGCCCCTCGCCGGCGCAGACGGTCACCACGCCGTATTCCTTCTCGGGCTCGGCCTCCTCCGGCTCGGCTGCGGCCTCGCAGCCCTCGCCCTCCAGCTCCTTCTCCACATCCTCCAGATCGTCGGTGCTCTTGGGCTTCACGCCGCCGATCATGTCCAGCGCCTGCAGGCGCATGTTCTCGATCTTGGCGATGTCCAGGTCGCCGTATTTCAGGCTCTCGCGCAGCGCGTCGCCGGGAATGTCGGTGTGCACATGGACCTTGAAGATCTCGCTGTCCTCGTTGATGACCAGGGAGTCGCCGATGCTGTCCAGATACAGGCGCAGGGGGGTCAGGTTCACGTTGGGATCCCGCTTGCGCACCACGTACACCGTGTCGTAAATGTTGATCTCCGGCACGAAGACGTTTTCCGCCGTGAAGACGGGCTTCTTCTGCTCCGGCGCGGGAGCCGGCTGAACGGAGATCAGCTCTCCCCGCAGGGAGGAGAGGATGGCCTTCAGGATGACCATATAGCCCATGCCGCCGGCGTCCACCACGCCGGCCTTTTTCAGCACCGGGTTCTGGTTGACCGTGTCCTCCAGGGCCAGGTCGCCGGCCTCGATGGCGGAGCAGAGCGCGTCCTCCAGCACGGCGCCGCCCTTGACGGCCTTGGCGGCCGCGGCGGAGGCCAGGCGGGAGACGGTGAGGATGGTGCCCTCGGCGGGCTTCATGACGGCCTTGTAGGCGGCCTCCACGCCGTCGTTCATGGCGGCGGTGAACTCGGCCGCGCCGGCGCTGTCCATGCCCTTGAGCCGCCGGGCGATGCCCCGGAAGAGCAGGGACAAAATCACGCCGGAGTTGCCCCGGGCGCCCCGGAGCATGGCGCTGGCCACGCAGTCCGCCGCGGCGGCCACGGTGTCGAAGTCCCGCTTGCGCAGCTCGGTGGCGGCATTCTGGATGGTCAGTCCCATGTTGGTGCCGGTGTCGCCGTCCGGCACGGGGAACACGTTCAGATCGTTGATGGCCTGAATCCTGGCCTGCAGGGCCGTATCCGCGCAGAGGATCATTTCCTTGAAGGCGGCGGCGTCAATAAACTCTCTCATCTCTGTGATTCCTTCACCCGATAATGCTGTCGACATAGACGTCGACGCTCCGCACCGGCACGCCGGTGGCCTTGAACAGCTTGTAGCTGACTTCCTTCATGATGCTGCGGGACACGGCGGAGATGTTCACGCCCTGGTCCACGCCGATATGCAGCTCCAGCGACACGCTCTCGTCGTCGTTATAATGCACCACCACGCCCTTGGACATGGATTCCCGGCGCAGAAGCTGGAAGGGGCCGCTGTCCTTGGCCCGGCCCACCATGCCCTTCACGCCGAAGCAGCTGGTGGCGGCCTTTCCGGCCAGATTGGTAAAGACCTCGTTGGTGACGCAGATCCTGCCCTTGTCGCCTGTGATAGTCACCATATTAGAAATCGCTCCTTTCTGTGGGAGATCGCGGTTTTATCAAGGGATATCAAGCTGAGCATATATTATACCGTAAAACTTCAAACTTTACAAGGGTCATTTCGCCTCCCGGGCGAAAAGAAGCCCCGCGGGCCCCGTCCAAGGCCCCGCGGAGGCGTTTCCGGCGGGAGGCGCGCGCTTTTCTCCCTTTTGACGGAGGCGGAGGGAAAGAGAGGCGCTGATTCTGCAAATAATTGGTTGAGTTTCATGTTGCCTTTTTGTCAAAAAGATGGTAAACTTACTCTGTCATATAGCGTGCGCCCCAGGGCACGCGCATGAAATCTAGATTTGGAGATGATAGAGACATGCAGAGACACTTCAAAACCATGGACGGCAATAACGCCGCCGCCCACGTATCCTACGCCTTCACCGAAGTAGCCGCAATCTATCCCATCACCCCGTCCAGCCCCATGGCCGACTATGTTGACCAGTGGGCCGCCCAGGGCCGCAAGAATATTTTCGGCTCGACCGTCAAGGTGCAGGAGATGCAGGCGGAGTCCGGCGCTGCCGGCGCCGTTCATGGTTCCCTCAACGCCGGCGCTCTGACCACCACCTACACCGCCTCCCAGGGCCTGCTGCTGATGATCCCCAACATGTACAAGATCGCCGGCGAGCTCCTTCCCGGCGTGTTCCACGTCAGCGCCCGTACCCTGGCCAGCCACACCCTGAACATCTTCGGCGACCACAGCGACGTGATGGCCTGCCGCCAGACCGGCTTTGCCATGCTGGCTGAGACCAACGTGCAGGAGGTCATGGACCTGAGCCCCGTGGCGCACCTGGCCGCCATCAAGGGCCGCGTGCCCTTCCTGAACTTCTTCGACGGCTTCCGCACCTCTCACGAGATCCAGAAGATCCAGGTGTGGGACTACGAGGATCTGAAGGAAATGTGCGACATGGACGCCGTCCAGGCCTTCCGCGATCGCGCTCTGAACTCCGAGCATCCCGTCATGCGCGGCTCTCACGAAA
>JAFRSI010000083.1 GCA_017427645.1 Oscillospiraceae bacterium
CCGCAGTCGGCCAGGAAGCGGAAGCCCTTCCCGTCCACCACGTTGCCCGCGCCCACCTTGACGCTGTCGCCGTATTTCTCCCGGATCCAGGCCAGGGTGAACTTCTGCCAGTCGGAGAAGCCCTCGGAGGAGTCGATGCACAGCACGTCGGCGCCCGCCTCGAGGAGGGCGGGGACCCGCTGGGCGTAGTCGCGGGTGTTGATGCCGGCGCCCACCACGTAGCGCTTGTGGGCGTCCAGCAGCTCGTTGGGGTTGCGTTTATGGCTCTCATAGTCCTTGCGGAAGACGAAATAGCGCAGCCGCCCCTGGTCGTCCAGAATAGGCAGAGAGTTGAGCTTGTGGTCCCAGATGATGTCGTTGGCCTCCTTCAGGGTGGTGCCCTCCGGCGCCCAGATCAGCTTATCGAACGGGGTCATGAAATCCCGCACCTTTGTGTCCGGGCTCATGCGGCTGACGCGGTAATCCCGGCTGGTGACGATGCCCACCAGCTTGCCGCCGGCCGTGCCGTCCATGGTGACGGCAGCGGTGGAGTGACCGGTGCGCTGCTTGAGCGCCAGGACGTCGCCCAGGGTATCGTCCGGATGGAGGTTGGAGTCGCTCTGGACGAAGCCGGCCTTGTAGCCCTTGGCGCGGGCCACCATGGCGGCCTCGTCGGCCACGGACTGGGAGCCGTAGATAAAGGAGACGCCGCCCTCGATGGCCAGGGCCACCGCCAGCCGGTCGCCGGACACGGACTGCATGATGGCGGAGACCATTGGGATATTCATGGACAGGGCGGGCTCTTCACCGCGGCGGTATTTTACCAGCGGCGTCCGAAGGGAGACGTTTTCCGGTACGCATTGGGCGGAGGAGTAGCCGGGGATCAGCAGGTATTCGTTGAAGGTATGGGCGGGCTCGTTGATAATGGTCGCCATAGGGGGCTCCTTTCGTATCCGATCTAAACAAAAAGCCCGGCCGTCAGACTGCTGGGGGCAGTCAGCTCAGGCCGGGGCAAGGCATACAGGCAGGATAGCGCAGCTGGACATAGTGGGACACAGTTTTGCGGCGGATCTCTCGGATGTGGCCGAAACTGTGCATAGGCGGGTCCTCCGTGCTGCAATAAATGAAATGTAACAATATACGATTATTATAAGGGGAGTTAATACTCTTGTCAATCGACTAAATGAACAGAAAATCGATCCCGTGGTAGCGCTGTTTTCACAAAAGCGAGCAAATAACGGCATGCGCGGCGTCGCTGCCCCGGCCATGGCAGTCTTAAGGCACCTGTGTTGGAATGCCGTAAAACGGACATAAATGCAGTTGACTCAGCAAAAACGGGCAGTTTTGTGTAAAACGGAGATTGCTGAACGGGGGAATATGCGCTATACTGGTCCCGCCTGTTTGAAACGGCACAGGAAGTGAAAGAGAGGTTTTTCAAATGCTTGTTCCCGTACTACTGTTTATAGTGGGACTGATCTGCCTCATCAAGGGCGGCGACTGGTTCGTGGACGGCGCCGTGGGGATTGCCCGGCGGTTCCACCTGCCGGAGCTTCTCATCGGTGCTACGGTGGTGTCCATCGGCACCACACTGCCGGAGGTCATGGTGTCTGCCACATCGGCCCTGGAAGGGCACGGTGAAATCGCCTACGGCAACGCCATCGGGTCGGTGATCTGCAACACGGCGCTGATCGCGGCTCTTACCGCTACGGTGCGACCCGGCTCCGTCCGACGCGATACACTGCGTACGCCGGTGATCTTCTTCTTTTTCGCCGCTGTGATTTATGCGGCAGTTGCCTACACAACGGGATATTTCAGCCGCACCGTCGGTATCGGCCTGCTGGTGATCTTTGTGATCTATATGGTGGTGACGGCTCGTCAGATGACCCGCAATCCGGAGCTGGCCGATGAAGCCGAAGAGGAGCCGGGAGAGGGCAAGCAGCGCACCCTGGCGATGGAGATCGTCATGCTGATTGTTAGTACCGCATTGATCGCCCTGGGCGCCCGGCTGCTGGTGGACAACGGCACGCTGATCGCCAAGGCACTGGGCGTGCCGGAGTCGGTCATTGCGCTGACCTTCGTGGCCCTGGGCACCAGCCTGCCGGAGCTGGTGACGGCAATCACATCATTGGTCAAGGGCCACAGCGCCCTGTCTCTGGGCAATGTGATTGGCGCCAATCTCTTTAATATCGTTCTGGTCAGCGGCGTTTCCACTGCGCTGGCGCCATTCTCCATTCCGCAAAGCGCTGTCATCGCTGGAAAGAATGCCTCGCTGGTTATGGATATCCCGGTGATGTTCCTGGTCATGCTGCTGCTGACGATCCCCACACTGATCCGCGGCAAGCTCAGCCGCGTCCAGGGCATCCTGCTGCTTCTGATCTACGCCGCCTTCTGCGCGGTACAGTTTACTCTGTAAGCACATGGAGGAGCGGATCAAAGCCGTACAGGCGGCCATTGCACAGCTTCTTCCGGAGCGCCCGCGGATCCTTGTTGCCATCGACGGACGATGCGGCGCGGGGAAGACCAGCCTCGCCGCGGCCCTGTCGGAGCGCTGCGGTTATCCGGTGGTCCACATGGACGACTTCTTCCTGCGCCCCTGTCAGCGGACGGCGGAGCGCCTGGCCGCTCCGGGGGAGAACGTGGATCACGAGCGGTTCCTGGAGGAGGTCCTTCAGCCGCTGCGGGAGGGGAGAGAGGCGGTATACCGCCCCTTTTCATGCCGGACAATGACGCTCTGTGCGCCGAAAACACTGCCCCCCGCTGCCGTTGCCCTGGTGGAGGGGAGCTATTCCTGCCACCCGTCGCTGCGAAATCTATATGACCTGCGGGTGTTCCTGGACGTCGACCCGGTCACGCAGATGGAGCGGATCCTCCGGCGGAACGGGCCGGAGAAGGCCGAGGAATTCCGTAAAAAATGGATCCCGCTGGAGGAGGCGTATTTTTCCGCCATGGACGTGGCCGCCTGCTGCCAGCTCGTTTTGAAATAGCGAAAACGATAACCGCCTCCGGTTTTTCCGGAGGCGGTTATTTCAGTGAAGCAAGCTCTTGATGAAGATCTCCAGCCCGATGGCGATCAGGATCAGACCGCCCAGAATAGAAGCTTTACCGGCCAGCAGAGTGCCGAAGCGCCGCCCGATCCGGATCCCCAGCAGGCAGATCACGAAGGTGACGATGCCGATGATCACCGACTCGACCAGGGCGGAGTACCAGGGGTCCTCGGCAATGGTAAAGCCCACGGAGAGGGCGTCGATGGAGGTAGCCAGGCCCTGCAGCAGCAGACTGCGCAGGCCGACGGCCGCCTCCGCTTCCTCCTCCGCGCGGTGATGGAGGCCCTCCCAGATCATGTGTCCGCCGATGTACGCCAGCAGGAGCAGCGCGACCAGGGGGATGAAGCGGTCGACAGCCCGAAAGGCGGTGGCCACCGTGTGGACGCACAGCCAGCCCAGCAGAGGCATCGCCGTCTGGAATACGCCGAAGGTGCCGGCGATGCGGCACATATCCCGCCCTTTCATCTGGGGATATCGGAGACCGTTGGCCAGGGACACGGAGAAGGCGTCCATGGCCAATCCTACGCCGAACAGGATGCTGTTGAAAAAGAACATGACAGACCAGTTCACGCCGGTTCCTCCTTGAAGGATCGTGTTGCGTTCATCGGATCGCTACCGTATCGCCCTCGCGGCAGAGGGACGCCTCGTAGCAGGCCAGGACCGCCCGGCAGAAGCAGTCCACGTCGGCGGTGGCCATAGTCTCCAGGCAGGAGTGCATGGCCAGCTGCGCCATACCGATGTCCACCGTGCTGACAGGCGTCTTGGTGTCGGCGATGTTGCCCAGCGTGGAGCCGCCCGCCTGGTCGGGGCGGTTGGAGTAGTGCTGGCAGGGCACGTCGGCGCGGCGGCAGATCTCGGAGAAGACGGCGCCGGAGAGCCCGTCCGTGGCGTAGCGGGGGGAGTGCTTGATTACCACGCCGCCACCCAGAACGGGAGCCTGGTTGGGATCGGCCAGCTCCGGCCGGTTGGGGTGACGGCCGTGCCCGTTGTCACACGAGAGCATCAGCGACTGGAGCAGCATGGCGTCAACGTCGGCGCCCAGCGCGGCGGCGATCCGCTCCAGCAGCCGGGACAGGGTGACGGCGGCGGCGCCCTGCTTGGTCTCCGAGCCGATCTCCTCGTTGTCAAAGATGCACAGAACGGGCACGGAGGCGGCTTCCTTCGCCTGCAGGAAGGCCTCGGTGCAGGTGAAGACGCAGGCCAGGTCGTCCAGCCGGGGCGCGGACAGGAGCTCCTGTGCAGACCCCCAGAGGAAACCGTCCTGATTGTTGTAGATGATCAGATCCGTGGAGAGGATGTCCTCCTGCGCACACTGGCAGGCCGCCGCCAGCTCCTGCCGGAAGGAGCCGGCAGAGGAGGCCAGACCGTACAGCGGCACCAGATCCCGGGCGGGATCGTACTTGCAGCCGTTGTTGGCGTCCCGGTTCATGTGGATCGCCAGACGGGGGATCACCACCATGTCCTTGCGGAAATCCACCAGCTGGCGGCGCACGCCGTTATCCGTGCGGATCATGACCCGGCCTGCCACGCTCAGCGGGCGGTCCAGCCAGCTGTCGTTGAGCATGCCGCCGTAGCGCTCGGCGGAGAGGCGGACGTAATCGCCGCCGGTCAGCTCCGCCTTGTCCCGCAGAAGGAAGCAGGGAGAGTCGGCGTGGCTGGCGGAGATCATGAAGCCCCGGGCCTCGCCTGCGGGCAGGCGGAAGGCCAGCAGGGAGCTGTCGTGGGGCGTCAGGTAATATTTGCCGCCGGGGACCGGGACTGCGCCGGGCTGCAGGGGCTCGTAGCCGGCGTCGAGCAGCTTGCTGCGCACCGTCTCCACGGCGTGGTAGGCGGTAGGGCTGTTTTTCAGATCGCGGAGCAGAGAAGTAGTCATAGGGCACCTCACAATATGCGGGGAGGGAGTCCCCGCAGGCTTTCCCACATATTCTATCACATTGCGCGAAAAAGTACAGTTCTTTTTCGCATCACCGGGAACGCGCCGCCGGCATAGGATGGAAAAACGATGAAAGGGGCAAGATTCTATGAGGGAAACACCCATGTACCCGGAGCCGCAGCCGGACAGCAGCGCAGCCTACGAGCTGTTTTTGAAGGCCCACCCCGGCCGGGGGATCCTGCGTGTCCAGGTATCCACGGCCCGCGGCTCCTTCCCGGTGCCGGGCGCCATGGTGGAGGTTTGGCGGGTTTTTGACGGAATGAAGCGGATCCTCTACAAAAACGTGACCAACTCCTCCGGGATCGTGGAGCAGATGGTGCTGCCCGCTCTGCCGGCCGACTACTCCCGTCAGGAGAGCACCGCCGCCTCCAGCGGCACAGCCTACGAGGTATCCGTCTATCATCCGGCCTTCGTGCCGATGCCGGACGCCCGTGTGATGCTGTACGACGGGATCGAGACCATCCTGCCGGTGGCCCTGCTGCCGCTGATCCGATAGGAGGAGCCATGGCATATCCAGTGATCCCGGCCACCATCGTGGTCCACCTGGGGGCGCCCGATTCACCGGCCGAAAACGTGACGGTCCCCTTTGCCGACTACATCAAGAACGTGGCCTCCAGCGAGATCTATCCCACGTGGCCGGAGAGCGCCATCCGGGCCAACGTGCTGGCTCAGATCTCCTACGCACTCAACCGCGTCTATACGGAGCACTACCGCAGCCGCGGCTACGACTTCGACATCACCAATACCACCCGCTACGACCAGGCCTATACCCAGGGCGGCGAGGTATTTGAAAACATCGGCAGGATCGTGGACGAGATATTCAACAACTACATCGTGCGGCAGGGACGGGTGGAGCCCCTGTTCGCCCAGTTCTGCGACGGGGTCCGCACCCAGTGTCAGGGCCTGTCCCAGTGGGGCACCGTCACGCTGGCCCAGCAGGGGCTGTCGCCCTTTGAGATCCTTCAATACTATTACGGCCCCGATATCACCCTGGTGACCAACGCGCCGGTGGGGAACAACGTGCCGTCTTACCCGGGCGTCGCGCTGCGGCGGGGCTCCTTCGGCGAGGAGGTCCGCCAGATCCAGGTGGAGCTGAACCGGATCGGCAGGAATTTCCCGGCCATCCCGCGGATCCCGTCGGCGACGGGTATTTTTGACGTACCCACGGAGCAGGCGGTGATCCGCTTTCAGGACATCTTCAACTTGTACGTGGACGGCGTCGTGGGGAAGGCCACCTGGTATAAGCTGAAGGAGATCTACAACGGCGTCAAGCGGCTCAGCGAGCTGAGCAGCGAGGGGATCACCTTCAGCGAGGCCCAGCAGGTCTATCCGGAGATCCTCCGCTACGGCGACCGGGGATTGCCGGTGCGGATCGTGCAGTACTATCTGGCCTTTCTCGGCTACTTCTATCCCGATCTGCCGCCCATTGCCATCGACGGCATCTTCGGCCGGGAGACCTACGACGCCGTGCTGACCTTCCAGAACCAGTACGGCCTGGCCGTGGACGGCATCGTGGGCCGCAGCACGTGGAACGAGATCCAGCGGGTCTACCGGGAGACGGTGCAGGATCTGCCGCCGGATTATCAGACGTATATCGGCGAGGCCTATCCCGGCCGCTTCCTGGTGCGGGGCGACGTCAGCGCCGCCGTTACACGGCTCCAGAACAATCTGCGCCGCATCGCCCGCACGGATCCGGCCGTGCCGGCGATCCAGGTGACGGGGGAGTTCGACGCCGCCACGGAGCAGGCGGTGAAGGTGATCCAGCGGCAGCTCGGTCTGGAGGAGACGGGCGCTGTGGGGCCCGTGCTGTGGAGCGAGATCAGCACCCGGGGCCGCGGATATTGAGATCGACAGGGCCGGTTGAGATTTCTCCGTAGACAAATTGAAACAGTTGTGGTAAAATACCAAAATACGAAAGAATGTCCGTCGGTTCTCACCGGCTTTTTACTACCTGTACCCGTCATGCGGCGGGGAAGAAAGGAAGACGACCATGCCCAGGCACGACAATTCCGATACCACCAGATGGGATTCCAGAAAGGTGCGGGAGATGCAGGAGAGCATCGAAGGCCCCCGCAGACTGAAAACAAAAAAGAAAAAGCGGAGAAGGAGAAGATGGTACCGCGTGCCGCTGTACCTCATCTGCGTGATCCTGGTATCCGCGGCCCTGGCCGGCGTCGGCTGGCTGCTGGCCAACGACCTGTGCGCGCTGAACAAGGAGCCGGTGAACGCCACCATCGTGGTGAAGGAGGGGGACACCGTCAGCGACGTGGCCGACACCCTCAAGGAGGCGGGCCTCATCAAGTATAAGCCCTTCTTCCTGCTGTGCGGCAAGTTCTTCCACGCCGACCGGATCATCGAGCCCGGCGAGTATGAGAACATCAACTCCGACATGGACTACCGCTGCCTCATCAACTCCCTGCACCACTACGGCAGCTACGAGGAGGTGCGTGTCACCATCCCCGAGGGCAAGACCGTCAAGGAGATCTTTGAGATCCTGGAGGAGAACGGCGTTGCCAAGAAGGAGGATCTGGAGGAGGCCGCAGCCAACCACGTGTTCGAGGGCCGCTCCTATCTGGACGACGATCTGCTGGGCCACTACAACCGCGTGGAGGGCTTCCTGTTCCCGGATACCTACGACTTCTACGTGAACGACGACGCGGTCCGTGTGCTCAACACCATGATGAACAACTTTGACAGGCGCCTGGACGAGAAGCTGCGCGCCGATATCGCCAAGTCGGGCTACTCCCTGCGGGAGATCATCATGCTGGCCTCCATGATCGAGAAGGAGAGCAACAACAACTTTGAGGAGCGCCGCAACATCGCCTCCGTCCTCTACAACCGTCTGAAGACGCCGGATCGGGAGACCTACGGCATGCTGCAGATGGACAGCACCGTTGACTACGCCCTGATGCTGGACGGCAAGGATCGCTCCGAGTTCAGCATCGAGTACGAGAGCCCCTACAACACCTACACCTTTGCCGGCTTCCCGGCGGGCGCCATCTGCAACCCCGGCCTGGCCTGCATCGAGGCCGCCGTCTATCCCAACGACACCGGCTATTACTACTTCGCCGCCGGTGTGGACGGCGTCAGCCACTTCTTCACCAACCTGGCGGATCACACCGCTTTCATCAACAGCGACATGTATAAACCCAGCTGATGGAGAGAAGGAAACCGGAACTGCTGGCCCCGGCCGGCGACATGGAAAAACTGAAGATGGCCGTGTTATACGGCGCCGATGCGGTGTACCTTGGGGGCACCGCATTTGGCATGCGCTCCTTTGCCGGCAATTTCACCGACGACGAGCTGCCGGCGGCGGTGCGCTTTGCCCACGATCATGGCGTGAAGGTCCACGCCACCGTCAACACCATGCCCCGCTGCGGGGAGGTGGAGCGCCTGCCCGCCCACCTGGAGCGGCTCAACGACGCCGGGGTGGACGCCCTGATCCTGGCGGATCTGGGGGCCTTCACCATGGCGGGGAAGTACGCCCCCCGCTGCCAGCGCCATATCTCCACCCAGCAGTCCGTGGCCAACTACGCCTGCGCCCAGGCCTGGTACGATCTGGGGGCCAGCCGCGTGGTGCTGGCCCGGGAGCTGAGCCTGGAGGAGATCCGGGAGATCCGCCGCCGGGTGTCGCCGGAGCTGGAGCTGGAGACCTTTGCCCACGGCGCCATGTGCGTGTCCTACTCCGGCCGCTGCCTCCTGTCCAACTACATGACCGGGCGGGACAGCAACCGGGGCGCATGCGCCCAGCCCTGCCGCTATGAGTACGCTCTCATGGAGGAGAAGCGCCCCGGCGAGTATTTCCCCGTGTTCGAGGATGAAAAGGGCACCTACATCATGAACTCCCGGGACATGTGCATGATCGACCACATCGGCGATCTCATGGACGCCGGGGTGGACTGCCTGAAGCTGGAGGGCCGCGCCAAATCCGCCTACTACGCCGCCATCGTCACCGGTGCCTACCGCCACGTCATCGACGACGTGGCCGCCGGACGCCCTGCGGACCCCGTCTGGCGGGACGAGGTGGAGCACGTCAGCCACCGGCACTATTCCACCGGCTTCTACTACGGCCAGCCGGGCCAGTACTATCAGAACGCCCGGTATATCCGGGATTGGCAGATCTGCGCCGTGGTGACCGACTGCGACGAGAGGGGAAACGCCACGCTGTCCCTGCGCAACAAGTTCGCGGCGGGGGACACGGTGGAGGTGGTGGGCCCCGATACCAAGCCCTTCTCCATCACTGTGCCGCCCATGACGGACGTGGACGGACTTCCTCTGACCGAGCCCCGCACGCCCCAGATGATATTCCACATGCACCTGCCCCGACCCGTGCCGCCCATGAGCTTCATCCGCCACGCGGTGGATCTGAGCGGGAAAGAATAGAGAAACGACGCAGGAGAGCCGGCCGAAAGGTCCGCTCTCCTGCTTTTTTGGCGGTTTTTCCGGCTGAATCCGCCGGCATTGTTGTGGATGGAGCGCTTATGTGTTATAATGAATATAAACAATACGACTTGGTCAAAGAAGGTGATGCCATGTTAAGTATCAAGGCTTGGCTGATTTACAATCTGTTGACGTGACTTTCTCTATAGCAACGATTGCGGCCATATACTGTAGAGCGTTCAATCAGTGACCGGTGGAGGTGTGAGCAATGAAGAAGCATAGTGTGTCACGAAAGAAGCTTCCCGTATCTTACTCTGTTTTTGTGGTTCTATTGTTTGTTGGGATGGTGGCTATCTTGATTTCCGCCAATAAGAACGGTGTCGAGATTACGGATCCTGATATGGTTGCTCCTTCTCTTGTGTTGATTGTTGGCATAATCTCTGGTTTCTGTTTTATTTTTGATCGCCCTCTCGGAAGATACACTGTGGATGAGGAAGGCATAACGACGTATCGTGGTTTCCGGACCCGACACTTTCTCTGGGAGGAGTTCGTGGAGTGCGATATTGTATGTGCTATGAAGTATGAGAAAGAGACGTTTTGGGTCTACTTTTCCACAAGACATCTGGCAGAGGAGGAGCGGAAAGACTTTTTGAAAAAGGGTCGCAAGGACGCAGAATCGGTTGCATATTTCCAGTATGAGAAGAAGCTGCTGCAGGAAGCTGTGCAATATATGCCGAAACAATTCGCTGAAAAGCTCAACTACAAACGCATGACCTTATGTCTGGGCTAATTAGCAGACAAGGGGACGTAGCTTTTGTCTTCCCGGCGTGCTGGAGTGTAGACCAGGAACACACAGAACCGTCCCCTGTGTTTGAGAGGAGGGGGAAAAATGAGAAATAAATTATTACCCTATCCAATCTTACTGCTTCTTCTCGTTATTCTCTATAATGCGCTGGTGGGAGATGATAGCGGCATCGGTTCTCACCTTTTCATAGCCGTTGTGTTTCTGGGGGCGTGGCAGTTCGTCGGCCCAAAACGAGAACCTCCAACTTTGGACGACTTGCGTAAACTTCGGTCAAACTTGTTTTTAGCTCAAGTTGCAGACAGTAGGTTTTATAGTATGTATTATCTCTGGGCATTTGATCACCGCATACGGAAAGACAAGAGCTATCGAAGAAAGATAATTGCCGGCGTACTGGCGGTTCTCCTGATCGGTACAGGTATGTTTGCCTGGCTTGATGAGAGCGTGATCCCCTGGCGGGCATTTGTCGTCATGGGCCTCTGCGCGTCGGGGCTTCTGTCCATTATGATCGGCCAGATCATCCACAAAGCGCATAATAGACGCGCGG
>JAFRSI010000084.1 GCA_017427645.1 Oscillospiraceae bacterium
CATAGATCCGCGCCGCATGCTTGAAGATGGGCAGGGACTCCTGCGCCCGTCCAAAGGCCTTCATGGTGGTGGCGGCGTTGAGGAGCACGGTGGCGCCGGAGACGGTGCTGCCCTTCACCTGCGACGAGATCTGGCTGGCCATGCCTCACCGCGCCGGCGACGACACCCGCAACGTGCTGCTGAACACCATGAACGCCCCCTTCGCCGCCTACTCCCTGTCCGACGAGGCGCTGGCCAAGTGGGACAAGCTCATCTCCCTGCGCAACGACGTGAACGTGGTGCTGGAGAGCGCCCGCAACGACAAGCGCATCGGCAAGCCCCTGGAGGCCGCCGTCACCCTCCGCGCGGAGGATGAGGCCAGCCGGGAACTGCTGGACGCCGTCTCCGACATGGATCTGAGCGATCTGCTCATCGTCTCCCGCTGTCTGGCGGAGGGCGAGGAGCCCGCCGACGCGGTCGTGGGACAGGGCGCCCGGAACCCGGGTCTGCGCATCGCCGTGGCCGAGGCCCCGGGGACCAAGTGCCCCCGCTGCTGGAAGCACTCCCTGCAGGCCGATCCGGCCACCGGACTCTGCCCGCGCTGCGCGAAAGTTGTGGCAAAACTGGGCTGATCCGCAAAAAAGCCACAAGCAGTAGTTGCAAAATCCGGAAAAATAGGGTACAATAAATAAGAGCAACCATAAATCCCACGCAGGAACAGCGCGCCGCGGATCTTCCGCGGCAGATAGGAGAAAGATATGCTGTATGCGATCGTAGCCGTGTTGGTCATCCTGGCCGACCAGTTGATCAAGCTTTACGTTGCGGCGGAAGGCTTCCAGCCCATGACGCTGATCCCCGGCGTCCTGAACATGGGCACCACGCCCACCGCGGCCAACCCCTATCCCTACGTCCCCAACACGGGCGGCGCCTTCGGGATCTTCGGCGGCAGCATCCCCACCTTCTGGTTCATCGTCATCGCCGGCGTCTTCACCGTGCTGGTGATCCTGGCCCTGTCCACCAAGTTCATCAAGGGCTTCCTGGCCCGCTGGAGCATCGTGCTGGTCACCGCCGGCGGCATCTCCAACTGCATCGACCGGGTCATCAACGTCAAGCCCACCGGCCACGTGGTGGATATGTTCCAGTTCACGCCCAAGTTCCTGGACTGGTTCCCGGTCTTCAACCTGGCGGACGTGTTCATCTCCGTCTTCTGCATCATCTTCATCCTCGCCATTCTCTTCGGCCGCGGCGGCAAGCGCGACGAGGACTATGAGGACGAGTTCGTGGAGGACGAGGAAGAGGATCTGCCCGAGGAAGAAGAGGAGGTCCGTCCCGCCCGCAAGAGCCGCAAGGCCCGCAAGCAGGACTACGACGACTACGAGGACGAGGAAGAGGAAGAGCGCCGGCCCAAGCCCGAGCGCAAAGGCCGCAAGGCCCGCCAGTCCCGCTATGACGAGGAGTACGAGCAGTACAAGGCCGCTCAGCGCGCCCGCGAGGAGGCCGAGCAGCCCCAGCCCGCCGCCGTTGTGGAGAATCCGGCCTACGATCCGGCCGATCCCTTTGCCGAGTGGGAGCGCGCCAACAGCGTTCAGCCGGCTCCGAAGCCCGCGCCTGCCCCCGCCCCCGCGCCGGTGCAGCCCGAGCCCGCGCCGCAGCTGATCCGCTCCGCGCCCCGGCAGCGTCCCGCTGCCG
>JAFRSI010000085.1 GCA_017427645.1 Oscillospiraceae bacterium
CTACAAGGCGGACGGGACGTTGTTCGCCCGTAGGGCGGGACCCATGTGTCCCGCCGCCGTTTCGCTCCTCTCGCCGGGGCCAACGGATTCCCACGTCGGCGGGTTTTGCCCGCCTCCTCGGAATGACAAAACATGATACGTTTCTCTCCTGTCATTGCGAGGCCAGTGCGAAACGGGGCCCCAGCCGCAGCCCAGCGAAGCGGGTGCGGTGGGGAGAGGAGGCGGAACGAAACGAGCAAGCCGTCGCGCATGCGCGGCGGCGCGGGATGTGGAGTCTCCGCCGACGACGGCCGCGGCAATCCGTATTCCCCGCCGGGGCGTCGGGGACGCCGCCCCCTGCAAGGCGGATGCGGCATTTCCGCGCCCCCCTGCCCCACGGCCAAGGCAGCCGGCCCGGGGCCCTCGCGGGTCCCCACGGCCGGCTGCCATTGCGTACTATCTCCGATGTTTCCTGCGCTTGAAGACGCTGACGATCAGCAGCGCCGCCGCCATGACCGCCAGGCAGACGCCGAAAACGGCCAGGTTCTTCCCTGTGGCGGAGGATTGTCCCGCCCCGCCGGGCATAGAGGACGGCCTGCTCCTCCCGCTCTTCCCGGATGGGGCGGCTGCGGCGCCGTTTTTCCCGGCATCCGACGGGCTGTCCGCTCCCTGGGAGGGATTCTCCCCGCCCGGCGGCGTCATGCTCCCGGACCCCTGCCCCGGGTCGAAGCCCTCCGGCGGCTGCGCGCCGCCGGCCTTGCCGTCCGATCTCCCCTCCTGGCGCCCGCCGCCCATGTCGAACTGGCCCATGGCCTTGACGTCGATATGGGACGCGTCGATCAGCGCCGAGGCGTCCTGCCGCTGTCCGGCGTCCGTGGCGGGGATGGTGCCCGCCAACTGGCCGTCGATGCTTTGGGCCCGGAGCTTCACGGTCTCGTAAAGGATCTCCGCCGCGTTCTGATACTCCTCATAGCTGTAGAACGCGGTGGGGTCCGTCTCCACCAGGGCGTCGATCTGGCTCCGGATCCGCTGATACGTCTCGTCAAACCGGCCGCCGTTGACGTACTCGTCCACCAGCTGCTGCAGATAGGCGTGGTACCGGGCCAGGTATTCCTCGTCGGCCAGCAGCGCGTCGAAAAACTTCGTGCCGGAGAAGGGCGTGTCGATGGCGTCGTTCACCATGGCGGTGGCGTCGCCCCCGGCGGACATGCCGCCGAAGGAGAGGTTGTAGTCCCAGGGGAAGAGATTGAGCTGCCCGTCGTACTCATACAGGTAGTAGTTGTGGGCCATGGAGCCGGACAGACTGTCCATGTTCACGGCGAAGGTGTGGACCGCCATGTATTTCAGCACGTTGTCCACGTCCAGGTATGTCTCCAGCTCCGTCCCCTGGCTGATGTTCTTCAGGGCCGTCACCACCCGCTTGTGGTCGGCGTTCCCGGTCTTGGTGACCGAGCCCTCCCAGATGGAGGCGTAGCTGTCCGGGTCGTCGTCCGAATAGTTCAGATCGGCTCCGCCGCTGCTGCGGGAGAACCCGCCGCCCTGGCCCCCGGGCATATTGCCCGGGTCGAAGCTGCCCTGGCCTCCGGGCATCTGCCCCGGGTCGAAGCTGCCCTGGCCCCCGGGCATATTGCCCGGGTCGAAGCTGCCCTGGCCTCCGGGCATGCTGCCCGGATCGAAGCTGCCCTGGCCCCCGGGGAAACCGCCGGAGAAGCCGTTTCCGGAGGGCCTGCCGCTCTCGCCGCTCTGCGCGCCGCCGTCTGACGATCCCTCTTTGCCGGAGCCGCCGCCGGAGGGAAATCCGTTCCCGCCGGAGGGCGGCGTCATGCCGGCAAAGTCGGAAATATCGAGGCCGGAGATATCCATGCCCCCCATATTGGGCACGGGCGCCCCTGACGGGGAATCCTTGCCCCCGCCCATTTCCATGTTGTCGGGCTTGTAGAGCTCGCCGTCCTGGGTGCCGAAATTGCGGAGCATGAAGCTCTCCTCCACGGCCTCCAGGGCCAGGTAGACCCCCCAGTATTCCCCGTTGACGGAGACCTTTGCGTAGTTGTACAGGGAGGCGTCCGCGCCCAGATACTGATACATATCGTAGACCACGGCCTCCTTCATGTTGGTGGCGTCGGCGTAATTGTTGTTGAGGATCAGCTTATCCAGCCCCCAGCAGGTCTGCCCCTCCACGTAGTGGTCGAACTCCAGCTTCAGGCTGTAGCGGTCGGAGTCCGGGTCCATGGCGATGGCGGAGAGGCTGGTGTTCCCCTTGGGCCGGACGGCCACGTTGTTGATCCGCTGGCCGTTGATCACCACGTCGCAGACATAATACTCCTCGGACATGGCGTTTGCCAGCATCTCGTCCCAGGCGGACTGCTCCATCTGAATATCCACGGTGATGGGCTCATCCGTGTCGAACAGCCTGGACTCGTATTCCATGTTGACGCCGGTCCCGCCCAGGGCTTCCGCCAGCCGGCCGGAAAAACCGACGGCCAGGAGGCACAGGACCACAGCGATGGCCATGAGGACGGCGACGATCCTGGTGATATGCCTGTTTGCAACCATGATTGCGTCCTCCTCAGGACATGTATTCTCCGTTGAACGTGACCAGCGTGGCGCCGCTGACGCCGGCGATCCGGCTGACCCGGTTGACGAAGTCGGTGGCGTCGTCCTTCACCCGGATCTCGGCGGTGAGCTCGATGCCGGAGCCGTTCACGGTCTTGGACTTGACCACGTACCGGTCCACGGACTGCCCGATCTCCTGCAGGGCGCTCTGCTCGGCGCCCTCATCCCGGCAGTTCACGATCAGGATATAGGGGGTGTTGCGGCACTTCCGGTTGGCGAACACCACCAGGATCACGCCGATGATCACCGAGCCGATGACGGCCAGGGGGATCATGCCGGCGCCGATGACGATGCCCACGGCCAGGGACCAGAACAGGAAGACGATCTCCATGGGCTCCTTGATGGCTGCGCGGAAGCGCACGATGGACAGGGCGCCCACCATGCCCAGGGAGAGCACCACGTTGGACGTGACCGCCATGATGACCAGGGTGGTCACCAGGGACAGCCCCACCAGGGACATGGCAAAGCCCGTGGAATACATGACGCCGCTGAAGGTCTTCTTGTAGATCACGAAGATGAACAGACCGATCACCAGGGCAAAGACCATGCCGATCAGGGTGTCGACGGCGGAAAACTCGGTGACGCTCTCCAGAAAGCTGGATTTGAAGATATCGCTGAAAGTCATTTTTTGTTCCTCCTTATTGATTAACCAAACCGGCGGCACGCGCCGTATTTTGAAAAGGCCTGCTGCCGGATGCCGGGGACCTGGATCAGGTCCTGGATGAGCTCCGGCAGGAACGCGTCGTACTTCACCTCCAGGATCATATCCCCCGGGGCGTCCGTGGCGCTGATATCGGAGACCTGCTCCGTCAGGAATTCCCGGTGGAACAGCGTGGTCCGGATCCGGGAGTCAAAGGTGACGCGGATGTTGCCCGCCGGGAAGACGTACGGCTCCCGGACGTAGGAGACCAGGACCCGGGGCCGCAGCCCCTGATAGGTCATCTTGGCGTACAGCTCCCTGACCAGCTCCCGGGGGTGGTCCCGCATGAAGGCCGTGTCGCCGCTCAGGAGCCGGCGGCACTCCTCCTCGGTGAGCCGGGCGTCGTATTTCAGGCACAGGCTGCCCAGCTTCATTTTCTTCTCCAGGGTGATGAAGGAGAAGTCGTCGTTATAGTAGCGGATGCGGAATTTCTCCCGTTTCCCCACCCCGTCGATCTTCTCCCGCAGCGCCTTGTCGTCGCTGTTGTCGAAATAGATGCTGCGGATGCGGTACGTCCCGGAGGCGTCCGCGTGGGGATCGGCGGTCATGACCGCCCGCAGCCGGGCGCGCATGGCCAGATAGTCGGCGTAAGGGATGGCGAATTTCAGCTCGTGTCGGTAGTGCTTTTCCTGCTCCAATCTCAGCCCTCCTCTCGTTGTATGGGCATACTTTACGCGCCGTAGCTGAAACGTACCTTAAAGATCGATGAACGGACGGTGAAAATTTCACGCGCCCTGTCGTCGGCGGAGACTCCACATCCCGCGCCGCCGCGCATGCGCGACGTCTTGCTCGTTCCGTTCCGCCTCCTCTCCCCACCGCACCCGCTTCGCTGGGCTGCGGCGGGGGCCCCATCTGTAGTCACCGGCTCGGAATGACAAATCCAGGACGTTTTTCTCCTGTCATTGCGAAGCCAGTGCTCACACTGGCTGCGGCAATCCGTACTCTCCTCTAAG
>JAFRSI010000086.1 GCA_017427645.1 Oscillospiraceae bacterium
CACGGAGAACTACGGCACGGAGAACTACGGCACAGGTGAGTACGGCACCGGGGAGTACGGCGGCTCCGGTATTTTCCGCAGCCGCGGGAACAGCGCCGCCGGCGACGACGACAGCCGCTACCGGGATATGCTGGAGAATGGCCGGGTCCACGACTCCGACGGCTACCTGCTGGACGGGGAGAACCGTCACGACTGACGTGTGGGGCTGCGGCCCCACCTACATCTATCCCCCCAGCAGCGACGCCGCTCCCCGCACCAGCGCACAGAGGACGACGCCCAGCAGAGCGGGCAGCGCCATCCCCACCGCCGTCCAGCGCCAGCTGCCGCTCTCCCGCCGGAGCGTCAGGCAGGTGGTCCCGCAGGGAAAATGGAACATGCACAGGATCATGGCACACAGAGCCGTGAGCGCCGTCCACCCGTGGGCGGTCAGGATCTCCCGGAGCTGGGGCAGCCCCTCCCAGGCCGTCAGCGTACCGCTGCCCAGATAGCCCATCAGCAGCACAGGCAGCACGATCTCGTTGGCGGGAAAGCCCAGCGCAAAGGCCAGCAGGATCATGCCGTCCAGCCCCAGGAAGCGGCCCGCCGGATCCAGGGCGCCGCTTACGTGCGTCAGCAGCGGCGCGCCGCCCCAGGAGAGGTTGGCCAGGGCCCAGATCACCACGCCCGCCGGCGCAGCCACCGTCAGGGCCCGGCCCAGCACGAACACCGTCCGGTCCAGCACCGAGCGCACCAGCACCTGGCCCAGCCGCGGCATCCGGAAGGGAGGCAGCTCCAGGGTAAAGGACGACGCCTGGCCGCGCAGCAGCGTGGAGGACAGCAGGCGGGAAGCCAGCCAGGTCATTGCCGCGGAGAACAGCACCGCCGCCAAAAAGACCGCCGTGGCCGACAGGGCCCGCGTCCAGCCGCTGCCGCCGGCGGAAAAGAACAGCGTGATCAAGGCGATCAGCGTGGGGAAGCGCCCGTTGCAGGGCACCAGCGAATTCGTAAGCATGGCCACCAGCCGCTCCCGCGGGCTGTCGATGATGCGGCAGCCCGTGACGCCGCAGGCATTGCAGCCAAACCCCATGCACATGGTCAGGCTCTGCCGCCCGTGGGCCCCGGCACTGCGGAAAAGGCGGTCCATATCAAAGGCGATCCGCGGCAGCAGGCCCGCGTCCTCCAGCGCCGTGAACAGGGGAAAGAAAATGGCCATGGGCGGCAGCATCACCGATATCACCCAGGCCACGGTCCGGTACATCCCGTCCACCAGCGCCCCCCGCAGCCACCAGGGCGCGCCGCGCAGGAGCCTTGCCAGCGGCTCCTGCCATCCCAGCAGCCACCGGCTCAGCAGCGCCGAGGGGTAGTTGGCCCCCCAGATGGTCAGATAGAATACCGCCGCCAGCAGAAGCAGCATGGCGGGGATCCCCGTCCGCCGGGAGGTCAGCAGATCGTCCAGCCGACCGCTCCGTCGGTCGTCCTTCTTCCCCGTCCGGCAGATGCACGCTTCGGCGATGGCACGGGCCCTCTCCATCTGGGCGGCAATGATCCGATCCCGAAGCCGCTCCTCCCCGGCCATCTGCCGCACCGCCGCCCAGCGCGCCGGGCCGGTCCGCCCCGCCAACAGCTCTTCCAGATCCGCCCCGTAATCCACGTGCCAGTGATCCGGGACGTCCGGGGCGGAGGCCGCGGCCTTCAGGACGCGGCACAGTTCCTCCAGCCCCTCGGCGCTGCGGGCGCAGACGGGCACCACCGGAACAGCCAGCACATAGCTCAGCCTTTTCAGGTCGATTCGGATCTCCCGCCGCCGGGCCTCGTCCATCAGATTGACGCAGAGCACCATGCGGGGCGTCATCTGCCGCACCTGGATCGCCAGCAGCAGACTGCGGCGCAGCGCGCAGGCGTCCGCCACCACCAGCGTTACATCGGCCCGGCCGCTGACGATGAATCGCTCCGCCACCTGCTCCTCCGGCGAGTCGGCCTGGAGGGAATACGTGCCGGGCAGATCCACCAGCTCCATCTGCCAGTCCTGCCGGCGCAGAAGGCCCCGCGCCATCTCCACCGTTTTGCCGGGCCAGTTGCCCGTGTGCTGGTGCAGTCCCGTCAGGGCGTTGAACAGGGTCGATTTCCCCACGTTGGGGTTCCCCGCCAGCGCCACCGTGTATTCCTCCATATCGCCGCCCCCTTTTCCGCCTGCGCCATCCTATGCCTCCGGCGGGATCGGCGCGCCTGGATTTTTGCCGGCGGGGCGGTAAAGTTTTCCGCTTGTTCATATTTGTCTGTCTTATATGTGCTACAATGAACGAACTGGGACACGGATAATAACTTACGGAAAGCTGGTAGGTCTTCATGATGATCGAAAAGAGCGGCAGCATCCGCCTCAGCGAGATCCCCGTACCGGAAAACGCCACCCCCGAGCAGGCGGAGCTGGCCCAGGGGATGGTGCGGGTCAACCACCTGTACCGCAGTGCATTGAAGGTGGCTGTGACGCAGATGGAGATACTGGACGAGGAATTCGCCAGTCTGTACGATCATTCCCCCATTCACCACATCGAATACCGCATCAAGACCCTGAGCAGCATCGTGGATAAGCTCAAACGCAACGGCTACGAGGTCACCATCGACAACATCTACGCCCACATCAACGACGTGGCCGGCATCCGCGTCATCTGCAACTATCTGGACGACATATACTATCTGCGCCGCCTGCTGACCCGCACGGAGTCCTTCCAGGTCCTGCGGGAGGTGGACTACATCGCCGACCCCAAGGAGTCCGGCTATCGCAGCCTCCATCTGATCCTCGACGTGCCCATCGTCATCTCCGAGGGGACGCTCCACCTGCCGGTGGAGGTCCAGCTGCGGACCATCGCCATGGACATGTGGGCCAGCCTGGAGCACGAGCTGCGCTATAAGTCCAACCGCAACTTCGACGAGGAGGACACCGCCCGGCTCCGGCTGTGCTCCGACGCCATCTTTGAGATCGACCGGGAGATGCAGAACATCTACCAGGGCAAGGACGCCGAGTACGAGGACTACCGGCAGATCAAGATGTGACCGGCAACAAAAGAGAGGCTCCGGCAGATCGCCGGAGCCTCTCTTCTTTTTCGTATCTCAGCCCAGTACGCCGAAGGCGGAGACGCCCAGCAGGCTCAGCACGCCCATGATGCAGCCGGCCAGCAGTACGCCGCCCATACAGGCCAGGGCGCTCCGCTTGAGGCCCATGTTCAGGATGCTGGCCGCCAGGGTTCCCGTCCAGGCGCCCGTGCCGGGCAGGGGGATCCCCACGAACAGCAGCAGCGCCCAGAACAGGCCGCGGCCGCCCCTGGCCTGCAGCTTCTCGCCTCCGCGCTGCCCCTTCTCCAGGCAGAAGGTAAAGAATTTCCCGATCACCGGCTTGTTGGCGCCCCATACCAGCACCTTGCGGGCGAAGAGGTAGATGATGGGCACCGGCAGCATATTGCCTACGATGGCGATGAGAAAGGTCTGCCACAGGGGCAGGCCGAACATGACGCCGTAGGGGATGGCGCCGCGCAGCTCGATCAGCGGCACCATGGAGACCAGAAAGACGATGATGTATTTTTTCAGCATAGCGCGCTCCGTCCGAACAAAAAATGATGATATATTATATCTGAGTCGGCCCCCTTTGGCAAGGGATGGCGCGACTTTTTTCATTTCTCGGCGGCTTTCACAAGAGTTTTGCACGGGGGAAAGAAAACTTCGTGATATTTCCGCCCGGCAGGCCCCCGTTTGCTGTCGACAGGAGACGCGTTTTCCGCTATAATACAGACAGTAAACTGGGAGGGAATGCGTATGACTGTCAGCGATTATATCGCCCTGCTGGGCGGCGTGGCCCTGTTCCTCTTCGGTATGGCCTTCATGGGGGAAAACCTCAAGAAGGTGGCCGGCAATAAGCTGGAGCTGGTGCTGTACCGGCTCAGCAGCACGCCCCTGAAGGGCATCCTGCTGGGCACCGGCGTCACCGCCGCGATCCAATCCTCCTCCGCCACCTCCGTGATGGTGGTGGGCTTCGTCAACTCCGGCATGATGAAGGTACGCCAGGCCATCGGCATCATCATGGGCGCCATCCTGGGCACCAGCGTCACCGGCTGGATCGTGGCCCTGAGCAGTCTGGGCAGCGGCTCCGGCTGGGTGAAGCTGCTCTCCACCTCCACCCTGACGGGCATCATCGCCGTGGCCGGCATCCTGCTGCGGATGACGGGCAAGAAGCAGTCCGTTGTCCATCTGGGCGACATCATGCTGGGCTTCGCCGTGCTGATGTTCGGCATGACGGCCATGAGCACCGCCGTGGCCCCGCTGAAGGAGAGTGAGTCCTTCATCAGGACCCTGACCGCCTTCTCCCACCCCCTGCTGGGTATCCTGGTGGGCATCGCCTTCACCAGCATCCTGCAGAGCGCCTCCGCCGCCATCGGTATCCTGCAGGCCCTGGCGATCACCGGCGCCATCACCTTTGAGATCGCCCTGCCCATCGTCATGGGCGTGGCCATCGGCGCCGCCGTGCCCGTGCTGCTCAGCGCCCTGGGCGCCAGCGTGGCCGGCAAGCGCACCGCCTTTGCCTACCTGCTCATCGACCTGCTGGGCGTGATCATCTGGGCCGCCATCTTCTACGGCGCCAACGCCATCTTCCGCTTCTCCTTCCTCTCCCTGACCATGACGGCCGCCACCATCGCCCTGATGAACACGGTGTTCCGCTTTGCCACGGTGCTGGCGCTGACGCCGCTGATCGCCCCCATGGAGCGGCTGGTCTGCCTGCTGATCCCCGACAAGGCGCCCCTGGCCGAGGAGGAGGATATGGACCGTCTGGAGGAGCGCTTCCTGCAGCACCCCGCCCTGGCGGTGGAGCAGAGCCGCCTGGTCACCAACTCCATGGCTCTGCGCTCCCGGCAGAACCTGATGGACGCCCTGACCCTGCGGACGGCGTACTCCGACAAGGGCTTCGCCCGCGTGGAGTCCCTGGAGCGGATCATCGACCGGTACGAGGACAAGCTGGGCACCTATCTCATGAAGATCACCGGCAAGTCCATCACCACGGAGCAGAGCGAGGAGGTCACCAAGTTCCTCCACACCATCTCCGACTTCGAGCGCATCTCCGACCACGCCCTGAACATCGCCCAGGCCGCCCGGGAGCTCCACGAGAAGAACTACTCCTTTACCGGCGCCGCCGCCCACGAGCTGGACACCATGGAGGCCGCCGTGGCGGAGGTCCTCCGGCTGGCCGTGGAGGCCTTCGTCAGCGGGGACATGGATCTGGCGATCCGGGTGGAGCCGCTGGAGGAGATCATCGACGGGCTGTGCGACGAGATGAAGCTCCACCACGTGGAGCGGCTGAAAAAGGGCGTGTGCACTCTCTCCCTGGGCTTCGTGTTCACCGATCTGCTGACCAACTACGAGCGCGTGGCCGACCACTGCTCCAACGTGGCCGTCGCCCTCATCGAGCTGCGCTCCGACAGCTTTGACACCCACGAATACCTCCGCAGCATCAAGAAAATGCGGGACGCCTCCTTCACCCACCTCTACGAGGAGTATCAGAAGGAGTATTCCTTATAAACAAAACAGAGGCCGGCGGGACGCCCCGCCGGCCTCTGCTTTGTTCTTTATACCCGGTACTTCGGCACCACCACGCCGGTCCAGGCGGCGGGATCGAAGCCGTTCTCCTCCAGCAGATGGACCTGCTCAGCCGGGAACAGGGCCGTGAACTCCTCCAGGGTGCCGATGTTCTCAAAGCCGATCTCGCCGCGGCGGTAGTGCATGGGCACGATGATCCGGGGCTCCAGCGCGTCCGCCACCTGTTTTGCGCCGGCGGCATCCACGGTGTAGGTGCCGCCCACGGGGATCAGCAGCACGTCGCAGCGGCGCAGAGGCGCCGCCTGCTCCGGCATCAGCTGGTGGCCCAGGTCGCCCAGGTGCACCACCGTCTGTCCCTCGGCCCGGAGAACGTGCACGGTGTTGGGCCCCCGCAGGGCGCCTCCCTGCTCGTCGTGACAGGTGGCCACCGTGTCCACGGTAAAGGGAGAGGCCGCGCCTCTCACCAGCTTGACGGCCTTGCGGCAGTTGTGGTCGAAATGCTCGTGGCTGCACAGCACCTCGTTGGCGGTGCATTTCAGGCGTTTATAGCCGCGGATATCGCCTCCGTAAGGGTCCAGCACGATGCGGTAGCCCTCCGACTCCACGCAGAAGCAGGCGTGGCCCAGCCAGGTGATTTTCATATGGTTGCCTCCTTATTCCTGAAATGGACGTGTTTCATCAGCGGAGAAGAGTTCGTGCAGCAGCTCTTCCGCCTCCGGCATCCGGTCGGCGGGAACAAAGATCCTGAACCGCTCCTGCATCCCGGCTTTCAGGGCCAGCCCTGCGCCGAAAACGGGGATGGCGGCATACTCAATGCCGTTGTCCTTCAGGACCTCTTCCAGTATTCCGGCCCACATGGCCTCTTTTTCTGTCAACAGTACAAAGTCGTTGTCCATAGACCGTTCTCCCCCTCTCGCTTCAAATTTATTATGTATTATAGCATCTCATACGGTTTAAAGCAACAGAGCAAGCGCCGCAAAAAACGGGTGTGCTGAAAAAATCAGCACACCCGCCAGTTTTACTTCACTTCTTACTTCTTGGCCTTGCTGTCCACTACGTCGCGCAGCAGAGCGGTGAACTCGTCCATGGACATGGCGCCCAGGTCGCCGTCGGCGCGGTGGCGCGGGGAGACGGTGCCGTTCTCCATGTCGCGGTCGCCCACCACCACCATGTAGGGGATCTTCTCCATCTGGGCGTCGCGGATCTTGCGGCCGATCTTCTCGTTGCGGTAATCCACCTCCACCCGGAAGCCCTGGGCCTCCAGGGTGCGGGCGGCGTCGGCGCAGTAGTCGGCAGCGCGGTCCGTGACGGGCAGGAAGCGGACCTGCTCGGGGGCCATCCAGGTGGGCAGGGCGCCGGCATACTCCTCAATCAGGTAGGCCAGGGTGCGCTCGTAGCAGCCCATGGAGGTGCGGTGGATGATATAGGGCAGCACCTTGTCGCCGTTCTCGTCGATGTAGTACATGCCGTACTTCTCGGCCAGGAGCATGTCGATCTGGATGGTGACCAGGGTATCCTCCTTGCCGAAGACGTTTTTGTACTGGATGTCCAGCTTGGGGCCGTAGAAGGCGGCCTCGTCGATGCCGATATCGTACTTTACGCCCAGATCGTCCAGGATCTGGCCCATGACACGCTGGGCCTCCTCCCACTGCTCCGCCGTGCCCTCGTACTTGTTGTCGGGGTTGGCGGGATCCCACTGGGAGAAGCGGAAGGTGCACTTATCCAGCAGGCCCAGGGTCTCCAGGCAGTACTTGGCCAGATCCAGGCAGTCCTTGAATTCCTCCTCCAGCTGGTCGGGACGGAGGATCAGATGGCCCTCGGAAATCGTGAACTGGCGGACGCGGATCAGGCCGTGCATCTCGCCGGAGTCCTCGTTGCGGAACAGGGTGGAGGTCTCGCCCAGACGCATAGGCAGGTCGCGGTAGGACCGCTGGCGGTTCAGGAACACCTGATACTGGAAGGGGCAGGTCATGGGACGCAGGGCGAAGCACTCCTTGGTCTCGTCGTCCGGGTCGCCCAGGATGAACATGCCGTCCCGGTAGTGATCCCAGTGGCCGGAGATCTTGTAGAGGTCCCGCTTGGCCATGTAGGGGGTCTTGGTCAGCTGATAGCCCCGCTTCTGCTCCACGTCCTCGATCCAGCGCTGCAGCAGCTGGATGACCCGGGCGCCCTTGGGCAGGATGATGGGCAGGCCCTGGCCGATGTAGTCCACGGTGGTGAAGTACTCCAGCTCGCGGCCCAGCTTGTTGTGGTCCCGCTTCAGGGCCTCCTCCCGCTGGCGCAGGTACTCGTCCAGGTCGTCCTTTTTGGGGAAAGCCACGGCGTAGATGCGCTGGAGCATCTTGCGGTTGCTGTCGCCCCGCCAGTAGGCGCCGGTGCAGGAGGTCAGCTTGACGGCGTTGCCCTTGATGCGGCCGGTGGAGTCCAGATGGGGACCGGCGCACAGGTCCACGAACTCGCCCTGGCGGTAGAAGCTGATGACGGCGTCGATGGGGAGATCGTTGATGAGCTCCACCTTGTAGGGCTCCTCCTTCTCCTCCATGAAGCGGATGGCCTCCTCACGGGGCAGCTCGAAGCGCTCCAGCTTCAGCTTCTCCTTGCAGATCTTGCGCATCTCCGCCTCCAGGGCGTCCAGATGCTCCTGGGTGAAGCTGAACGGGGCGTCGAAATCGTAGTAGAAGCCGGTGTCGATGCTGGGGCCGATGGCCAGCTTGACCTCGGGATACAGGCGCTTGACGGCCTGGGCCAGCACGTGGGAGCAGGTGTGCCAGTAGGTGCGGCGGTACTGCTCGTTCTCAAAGGTGTACAGGTTTTCTTCGGACATGATACGTTCCTCCTTGTTCTGGGGGCGGGCATAAAAAGAACCCCACCCCTGATCGGTTTCAGGGGTGAGGTAAAGATGCTTTACTCCACGGTTCCACCCTGCTTACGGCTTTGCGCCGTCGCTCGTGTCCTCTGTAACGGGAGGTCCCGTCCCCGCCTACTGGGAGCAATCCGTTCGGGGGGCGGCTCGGAGGCGGTGGCCGTGTCGGTTTCCGGCGAATGCTCTTGCAGCACACGGAGCATCTCTCTGGCGTCTTTCACCGATGGCGTCCTCGTCAATGCCTTTTTGCAATGATGATGTAATATATCACGGTTTCCGCCGTTTGTCAACCGCCGTCAGAGGATCTTTTCCAGCAGCCGGTCCGGGGTATCCAGCACCTCCTCCGCCCCGTGGGCAAGCAGGAAGTCCCGGTCCCGGTAGCCCCAGCCCACGATGGCCGCGTCCATGCCGGCGTTTTTCGCCGTGGCCGCGTCCACCTCGGTGTCGCCCACGTAGAGGGCGTCCTCCGGCTTCACGCCCAGCTCCACCAGGGCGCGGTACACGTTGTCCGGCGCGGGCTTGCGGGGATGGACGCCGTCGTCCCCCACCGTCAGCACGCCGGGGAAGAACCGGCCGATGATCTTCTTCGCCGTGACCTCCGGCTTGTTGGACACCACCGCCACGGAGACGCCGCTGCAGCGCAGCTTCTCCAGCAGCCCCGGGATGCTCTCGTAGGGCACCGTTACGGTGCAGGGGTGGTCCCGGTAGTAGTCCCGGTATTCCCGGAACACCCGCTGTACCTCGTCCTCCGGGGTGCCCTCGGGCAGGGCGTCCCGCGTCAGACGCAGCGCACCGTTGCCCACGAAACGGCGGTACTCCGCCATGGTGCGGGGCGGGTAGTTGTTCTCCTGCAGCACGTGGTTCAGCGTGCCGCCGATATCCCCCAGGGTGTCCAGCAGGGTCCCGTCCAGGTCAAACAGAACAGCCTTGTACTTCATCACACGTTGAAGCGGAAGAACGTCACGTCGCCGTCCTGCATGACGTACTCCTTGCCCTCCATGCGCACCAGGCCCTTTTCCTTGGCGGCGGCCATGGTGCCGCAGGCCTTCAGGGCGTCGAAGGCCACGATCTCCGCCCGGATGAAGCCGCGCTCGATATCGGTGTGAACCTTGCCGGCGGCCCGGGGCGCCTTGGTGCCCCGCACGATGGTCCAGGCGCGGACCTCGTCCTCGCCGGCGGTGAGGAAGGAGATGTAGCCCAGCAGCTCGTAGGAGGTGCGGATCAGCCGGTCCAGGCCCCGCTCCGTCAGGCCCAGCTCCTCCATGAACATGGCGGCGTCCTCCTCGTCCATGCCGGAGATGTCCTCCTCGAACTTGGCCGCCACCGGCAGCACCGCCGCGTTCTGGCTCTTGGCCAGCTCGGCCAGGGCCTGAAACTGGGGGTTGTTGGCGTAGTCGGCCATGCCGTCCTCGTCCAGGTTGGCGGCGTAGATCACGGGCTTGATGGTCAGCAGTCCGCCGTCCTGCAGGATATCCTTGTCCTCCTCGGTGAAGGCGAAGCCGCTGGCGGGCAGGCCCTCCTCCAGATGGGCCAGCAGGGCGGTGCACATCTCCACCTCCCGCTTATACTTCTTGTCGCCGCTCTTGGCGTTCTTTTTGGCCCGGTCCAGGCGGCGCTCCACCACCTCGATGTCGGCCAGGATCAGCTCCAGATTCAGGGTCTCGGCGTCCCGCACGGCGTCGGCGGGCTCGGTGAAGATCTCGTCGCTCTCAAAGCAGCGGACCACGTGGACCAGAGCGTCCACCTGGCGGATGGTCTGCAGATAGGCGTTGCCGCGGCCGCCGCCCTTCTTGATGCCCACCACGTCCACGAACTCGATGGTGGCGGGGGTGTACTTCTTGGGGTGGTAGTACTCCGCCAGCCAGTCCAGCCGCCCGTCGGGCACCTTGGCCTGGCCGATGTTGGGCTTGGCGGCGGCGTTGGAGTAGGCGCCCGTCTCCACGCTGGAGCCGGTGAGCGCGTTGAACAGGGTCGTCTTGCCCACGTTGGGCAGACCTACGATACCTAATTTCATAGAGGAATCCCTCCCGTCTGATTTCTGCTTGAAATTGTACCATCTTTTTCCCCGTTGTGCAAGTGCCCGGCGGGAGATGGGTCATCAGAACTCCTGGTCGTAAAAATACTCCCGCAGATCCTGCCGCCTTACAACGCGCAGATAGCCGTAGCCCTTCTCGATCAACCCGCTCTCGGTGAACCGCCTGATGCACTTCGATACGCTAACACGACTCATGCCGGTCACAGCGGCGATCTGTTCCTGCGTGTAGATGATCTTCGGGTTCTGTTCCGAATGGTCGTACAGGAAGCAGGCAATACGTGCTTCATTGTGGGAAAACTGACCGTAAAAGATCCAGTTGGAAAGCAGTTCGATCTTCTGCATATACAGCGCCAGAAGCTCCCTGGCCACCTCCCGGTCTGTCTGCGTGATCTGCAGGAGCTGTTCCCGCGTCAGGACAGACACGACGCAGTCATCTGCCGTGTCAGCGCAGACGATCCGCTTCGGCGGGAGGGCCGTGACTTCCTCCCCCACCAGATTGCCGCGGTCCACGTAACAGAGCGTCCGCTCCGCCCCGTCCGGATAGAGCAGATATGCGCGCACCCGGCCCTGTTCGAGAAAGTAGAGCTCCCGCGCTTCGTCGTTCTTTTGGAACAACTGCATCCCCCTTGCAAAGCTGCGCCTGCGCCCGTATGCGCGGAACGCAGCGGCCAGATGCTCCGTATGATTGGCAGTTCTCTCTGTCATACGTCTTCTCCTCTGCGGCGATCACTGAATCGTACCGTTCTTTTTTGCTTATTATGGCATATTTTGCCTGAATTGTAAATTATTTTACAATTCAAATTCGAGGGACGTTATATCATCTTTTCAGAAACGATGTTTCAAATACTTTTTTCAGGAGGATACGATCATGGCGATTTTCAAGACGAATGACGGCGCGGGCATCCACTACGAGGTCACCGGCGAGGGCAAGCCGCTGGTCCTGATGCATGGATGGGATCAGAGTGGGAAAGCGTTCTGCGAAAACGTGCCCGTCCTGTCGAAGAAGTACAAGGTCATCAATATCGATCTGCGCGGCCACGGTGAGTCCGAAAATGTGACCTACGGCTACCGCATCTCCCGCCTGTCCATGGATGTCAAGCAGCTGCTGGACTATCTGGATGTGCAAGACGCGACGCTCCTCGGCTGGTCCATGGGCTGCAGCGTCCTGTGGGGCTACTGGGATCTGTACCGCAATGAGCGCATCTCCAAGCTTATCATGGTCGACGAGCCGCCTCTGTGCCTTGTCAACGAGAGCAATCCCGACGGCTTTGCAGACAACGACGCCTGCGTCGATCTCAAGCGCCGTATCCTGACCGAGACCGAGGCCGCCGCAAAGGATTTCACCAGCATGATGATCATTACGCCGGAAGGCCGCGCCAAGTATTTCGATCAGACGGTCGAGGAAAACCTCAAGCTGCCCGCCGAGCAGTGCGCGCTGCTGTTCCTCAATCACGTCTACACCGACTGGCGCGATGTGATCAAGACCGTGACGGTCCCGACGCTCGTCGTCGGCGCCAAGAACAGCCACGTCAAGGTCGCCAACAACGTCTGGACACATGAGCACATTCCCGGCTCTCAGCTCAAGATCTTCGAGACGGCTCACATGATGTTTATGGAAGAGCCCGAGGCGTTCAACGCCGCCGTGATGGAGTTCATCGGCTGAGCCGCGTTTTTTGCGGCGTCAAAGCAGCTGAAAGTATGATAAGGCCACAGGGACAAGTCCCTGTGGCCTTTCTTTTCCGCATTGTCACGGCGGGGAAAATGTGATATAGTATGTGGAAATCCATCCCATCCCGAAAGGAGGCGCCGCTGATGGAGGACAATCGGGATCACGAGCAGAACAATCCTGCGTTCGACGGAGCTGTCGTCTTCTTCTCCCCGGAGATGCTGAAGCTGGCCAGCGAGCGGCGGCGCCAGGCGGAGGACCGGCTGGAGGAGTGCCGCCGGGCCGCCGAGGAGGGGGACCCCGGCGCCCAGGTCCAGATGGGGCTGGGCTATCTGTTCGGCCAGGGCGGCATGGAAAAGGACCCGGACAAGGCGTTCTACTGGTTCAGCCAGGCCCCCGCCGACGACCCGGTGGGCCGCTACTGGCTGGGCGTGTGCTGCGACAACGGCCTGGGCACGCCCCGGGACCGGGAGCGGGCCTTCCGCCTGTTCCGCCAGTCCGCCGAGGCGGGCTATCCCCCCGCCATGTGCGACCTGGGCGTGTGCTATGAGAACGGCCAGGGCACGAAACAGGATCTGGACAAGGCCGCGGCTCTGTACCGGGCCACGGCCCAGCACGGCTACCCCATGGGCCAATGCAACCTGGGCGTGCTTTACTACTACGGCGTCGGCCTGGAGAAGGATCCGGAGCAGGCCGCCCGCCTCTTTGCCCAGGCGGCGGAGCAGCATCTGCCCCGGGCCCAGGCATTGCTGGGCATGTGCTACGAATTCGGCCACGGCGTGGAGCGGGACGACAAAAAAGCCTTCCTGCTGTATGAGGAGTCCGCCCGCCAGGGGTACCCCGACGGGATCTGCTCCCTGGGGGCCATGTACTTCCAGGGAAAGGGCACGGAGCGGGACGAGAAAAAGGCCTTTGAAGCCTTCCGCCGGGCGGCGGAGCTGGGGCTGCCGCGGGGCCAGTTCTTACTGGGCAAGTGCTACGACAACGGCGTCGGCACCGGGGAGAGCGCCGAGGACGCCTTCCGCTGGTACGAGCTGTCCGCCGCCTCCGGCCACCCGGACGCCCTGTTCCAGCTGGGGCTGTGCCACGCCTGCGGGCGGGGCACCCCGGTGGATTACGACAAGGCCGCCGCCTGCTACCGCCGCTCTGCCGACGGCGGCAGCGTGCGGGCCATGGCCCATCTGGGCGTCTGCTACGAGGCGGGACGCGGCGTGGAAAAGGATATGGCCAAAGCCATCGACTGGTATCGCCGCGGGGCGGAGCTGGGCGGGGCCGAGGCGCTGTGCAACCTGGGCGTGCTGTACCGCAGCGGGTACGGCATCGCCAAGGACGACGCCCAGGCTTCCCGGTATTTCCAAGCCGCCGCCGATCAGGGCTTTCCCCGGGCCCAGTATTTCCTGGGGCTCCAGTACGAGGCCGGGCGGGGCGTGGAAAAGGACCCGGTCAAGGCCGCTCAGCTCTATCGCTCCGCCGCCAACCGCGGCTACGCCAACGGGCAGCGGGCCCTGGGCGTCTGCTATGAAAACGGCATCGGCGTGGAGCAGAGCTTTTCCCGGGCGCTGACCTGCTACCGCTCCGCCGCCCGGCAGGGGGACGTGACCGCCCACTACTTCCTGGGCAACCTGTTTTTCACCGGACGCGGTGCGGAGAAGGACCCCGCCAAGGCCGCCGCGCTCTACCGCGTCGCCGCCGACCGGGGCCACCCCGGCGCGCAATGCCAATACGGCTTCTGCTGCGAGCGGGGTCTGGGCGTGCCCCAGAGCGCGGAGACCGCCTTTTCCTATTATGAAAAAGCCGCCCTGCAGGGCGACGAGACCGGCTGCAACAATCTGGCCTATCTCTACGAGCGGGGCCTTGGCTGCACACAGGATCTGGCCAAGGCGGTGGCGTGGTATCAAAAGGCCAGCGACCTGGGGCTGCCCCTGGCCAGCCACAACCTGGCCATTCTGTACGAAAACGGCCGGGGCGTGAAAAAGGACCGGAAGCGGGCGGCCGCGCTCTATCAAAAGGCTCTGGACGGCGGCCACGCTCCCGCGGCGGAGGCGCTGAAGCGGCTGCGCAGCGGCAAACGGACCCTCCATATCCTGGCCCGGTGCCACGCCGGCCTGGCGGCGGCGCTCTGCTTCCTGTCCGGGATCCTGTACACGGACGCCGACGGCGGCGACCCGGCGGACCTGCGGGTGATGCTGATTGGCGGCGCCATCGCCGTCGGGCTGTACGCCCTGGCCTGGAAGGTCTTTCCCCTGGAGCGGCAGGCGCCGACTGGCAAAAAGCGGACGGCCCTGCGGGCGCTGCATCTGGTCCTGGGGATCCCCCTGTCGCTGGCGGCGGTGTTCTTCCTGCTCGCCTTCCTGCTGGGCCAGGCCCGCAGCGTCGGGGATCTGTGGATCGGGCTGTGGGTCCTGGGCGGCGCGGCCCTGGCCTTTTACCGCTTCGCTCTTCTGAAAGAAACGGCATAAAAAAGGATGCAGCAGAGCTGCATCCTTTTTCGTCTGTTCTTATCTTCAGTTGCCCCAGCCGCCGCGGTTGCCATTGCCGTTACCGTTGCCGAAGAAATAGTTGAAGAAGTCCTCCCAACCCTCGGGGATCTGCTGCTCGCCCTGGCGTCCGCCCTGCTGCTGTTGCTGCTGCTCCTCGGTGCCGGTGGTCTCCGGCTGGGCGTCAAAGGTCAGCTCGGTGGTGATATACTGGCCGTCCCGGTAGACGGTCAGGGTCACGGTGTCGCCGGCCCGGAAGTTCTTCTTGGCCGCCGACAGGTCCTCCATGGAGGTGATCTCCGTGTCGTTGAGCTTGGTGATCACGTCGCCCAGCTTCAGCCCGGCCTTCTCGCCGGCGCCGCCCTTGACGGTGGAGAATACGAACACGCCCTTGGCGATATCCATGCGGTACTGGGACGCCATGGACTCGGTCATGGAGCCGGCGGTGATGGCCATATACGCCTTATTGGTCACCTGGCCGTTCTCCATGATATCGGTGATGATGGTCTGCACGTCATCCATGGGGATGGCGAAGCCCAGGCCCTCCACGGTGGTGGAGGCGTAGGAGGAGTACTTGGCGGACACGATGCCCACCACCTCGCCATACAGGTTCATCAGGGGACCGCCGGAGTTGCCGGGGTTGATGGAGGCGTCCACCTGGATCATCTTGAAGGGGGTGCCGTCCACGTTGATGGCCCGGTCGCAGCAGGACACGATGCCCTGGGACATGGAGAAGGTCAGCTCACCCAGAGGGTTGCCGATGGCCAGCACTGCGTCGCCCACGTTCAGGTCCGCGCTGCTGCCCAGGGTCACAGGCTGCAGGCCGGTGGCCTCGATTTTCAGCACGGCCACGTCGTAATCGCTGTCGCCGCCCACCACGGTGGCGTCATAGGTGGCGCCATTGTACATGGTCACGGTCACGGCGGTGGCGCCCTTGACCACATGGTAGTTGGTGACAATATAGCCGTCCGCCGTGATGATGAAGCCGCTGCCGGCGCTGGCGCTCTCCACCGGCTGGCCAAACACGTTGGTGGTCGTGGCGGAGCTGTTGATGGACACCACCGAATTCACCGTCCCGGCGTACACCTCCGCTGCGGTCATCTGGGAGTGGCCGTCCACCCGCTTCACCGACACCTCTACCGCGTCGCGGGTGCTCTGGCGGATGGCCGTCCGGTCCGTGCGGCTGCCGTTCCGAATGGCGGCCCCGGCGTAGCCGGCGCCGCCGGCCAGCACCGCCACCGCCAGCAGCAGGGCGGTCACCCGGGCCCAGGTGCGCTGGAACAGCTTTTTCTTCGGCGGCTCCTCCACGGCGGGCTCCGGCGTGCGGGTCGGGGCGGCATAGCCGCTGCCGTCAATGGGCTGATAATCCCGCATGGGCCGGTAATCCCTCGCCGGCTGATAGTCGTCCCGGGGCAGTTCGTCCCCGCTGGTATAGCGATAACCGTTCTCGCGGCCGTTGATCTCATCAAATTCGTTGGTCATGATGCTTGCCTCCTTATTTCTCGCGCTTTTTTCTTGTGGGCCGCCGCCTCTTATGCTATGATAAGGGCAAAGCGGCTGTCTTCTTGTTTCTGTCTTATATCATAGACCGAAATCTTAAAATAAACTTTAAAACTTCCCGGTATTTTTTAACTTTTTGAAAACGAGGTGTCCCATGCTGCGGTTGGATCAGCTCAAACTGAATCTGGATCAGGACGAGAGCGCGCTGTGGGACAAGGCCGCCCGCCTGCTGCGCATCCCCCGTTCGGAGATCCGCTCCCTGCAGGTGCTGCGCCGGGCGGTGGACGCCCGGGACGGCCTGTGCCTGGTCTACACCGCAGCGGTGGAGGTGGCCGATCAGGCCCGCGTCCTGCGCCGCTGCCGGGATCGCCGGGTCAGCGTCTACGAGCCCCGGGTCTACAGCCTGCCCGCGCCCGTTCCGGCGCCGGAGATCCGGCCCGTGGTGGTGGGCGCCGGCCCTGCCGGGCTCTTTGCCGCTCTGGTGCTCACCCGCTGCGGCGCCCGGCCCATCCTGCTGGAGCGGGGCCAGCCCACGGAGCAGCGCATCCGGGACGTGAACGCCTTCTGGAGCGGCGGTCCGCTGCTGACCGAGTCCAACGTACAGTTCGGCGAGGGCGGCGCCGGAGCCTTCTCCGACGGGAAGCTGAATACCGGCACCAGGGACGTGCGCCACCGCTGGATCCTGGAGCAGATGGCCGCCTGCGGCGCGCCGGCGTCCATTCTGGTGGACGCCAAGCCCCACGTGGGAACCGACAAGCTGCATATCACGCTGCAGAACCTCCGGCGGGAGCTGCTGGAGGGCGGCGCGGAGATCCGCTTCGGGCACCGGCTGGCGGGGCTGCATCTGGAAAACGGAGCCGTCACCGCCGTGGACGCGGCGGCAGACGGGCAGGTCTATACCCTGCCCGCCCGCCAGGTGATCCTGGCCCTGGGACACAGCGCCCGGGACACCTTTGAAATGCTGTACGCCGCCGGCGTGCCCATGGAGCCCAAGCCCTTTGCCGTGGGCGTGCGGATCGAGCACCGGCAGGCGGATATGGACGCGGCCCAGTACAAGACCTGCGCCGGACATCCGGCTCTGGGGGCCGCCAGCTACAAGCTGGCCTGCCATCTCGCCAACGGGCGCAGCGCCTTTTCCTTCTGCGTCTGTCCCGGAGGGCAGGTGGTGGCCGCCGCCTCGGAGCTCAATCAGGTGGTCACCAACGGCATGAGCGAATACGCCCGGGACGGGGAGAACATCAACGGCGCCCTGCTGGTCAACGTGGGGCCGGAGGATTTCGGCAGCAGCCATCCCCTGGCCGGCATCGCCTTCCAGCGGCAGCTGGAGCGGGACGCCTTCACCCTGGGCGGAGGAAACTACTGCGCCCCCGTCCAGCGGGTAGAGGATTTCCTGGCGGGGCGGCCCAGCACCGGTCCCGGCAAGGTCCTGCCCAGCTACCGGCCCGGCGTCGTCTATACCGATCTGCACCGCTGCCTGCCGCCCTTTGTGGCCGACGCCATCTCCCAGGCCCTGCCTCTGCTGGGCCGGCGGCTGGCGGGTTACGATCAGCCCGACGCCCTGCTGACGGCGGTGGAGAGCCGCTCCTCCTCCCCGGTCCGCATCCCCCGGGATGAAAACGGCCAGTGCGCCGTCCGGGGCCTGTGGCCCTGCGGCGAGGGAGCCGGCTACGCCGGGGGCATCCTTTCCGCTGCAGCCGATGGCATCCGTGCCGCCGAACAGATCTTAAATATAATAAGGAGGGACTTCACATGAAGTACATCGCCGTATTCTGCCGCTTTCTGACCGACGAGCACCGCCGCACCCTGGAGGCCGCCGCCTCCCGTTGGGACTACGCCGTGGATTACTACACCCATTTTGATCAGGTCCCGGCGGAGAAGCTCCCTCTCTATGAGATCATCTACGGAAATCTGTCGCCCCGCCGGGTCCGGGAATTCCCCAGCCTCCGCTGGCTCTGCCTGGACAGCGCCGGCGCGGACAAATACGTGGACGAGTCCATCTACCCCAACCCGGACGTGGTGCTGACCAACTCCTCCGGGGCCTACGGCGTCACCATCTCCGAGCACGTTTTGATGGTAATGCTGATGCTGCTGCGGCACATTTCGCCGTATCTGGAGGCCGCCGCCGCTCACCGGTGGCACCCCGCCGTGCCGATCCGCTCCATCTACGGCAGCCGGATCACCGTGCTGGGCACCGGCGACATCGGCACCGCCGTGGCGCAGCGGGTCAAGGCTCTGGGCGCCCGGCAGGTAACGGGCGTACGCCGGCGGCAGCAGCCGGCCGATCCGGCCTTTGACCGCATCGTCACCTACCGGGAGCTGGCAGAGATCCTGCCCGATACCGATATTCTGATCTCCGCCATGCCCCACACGCCGGACACCGCCGGGATCATCTCCCGGGAGAACATCGCCCTGCTGCCTCCCCACGCTCTGATCGTCAACGTGGGCCGCGGCACCGCCGTGGACCAGGAGGCGCTGGCGGAGGCCCTGCGCGGCGGCAAGCTGGCCGGCGCCGCCCTGGACGTGATGGTCCCGGAGCCTCTGCCCGTCGATGATCCCCTTTGGACCACCCCGAATCTGCTCCTCACGCCCCACATTTCCGGCAACATGTCCCTGCCCTATACCTGTGATATCGACGTGGAGCTGTTTTGCGAGGATCTGGCCCGCTTTGCCCAGGGGCAGCCCCTGCGCCAGGTGGTGAACCGGAACCTCGGCTATTGATCGCAACATTTCCTCTTGTTATCTGCCGAGAAACGGTGTATAATATATTGATGTGTTTCATTTGAGCGTTTCCATAGAAAGGAAGGTCATTATGATAAAGGTCCAGACCGAGCGCGGCGAAATCAGCATCAGCAACGCCGTGTTCACCACCATCACCGGCGCTGCAGCCACCAACTGCTTTGGCGTCAAGGGCATGGCCTACCGCAGCATGAAGGACGGCCTGGTCCACCTTCTGCGCCCCGAGGCCATGAGCAAGGGCGTAAAGGTCACCTACAATGACGAGGGCAGCGTGTCCATTGAGCTCCACATCGTCGTGGAGAACGGCGTCAACATCGCCACCGTGTGCCGCTCGATCATGAAAGAGGTCAAATATATGGTCAATCAGAACACCGGCGTGGAGGTTCGGGACGTAAACGTCTGCGTAGACTCCATCAATATGCCCTGATCAGTCCCGGTGAAGGAGATAGAAAACATGACAGAGAGAATCAGCGGCGGCGCCTTCAAGCAGATGGTGCTGTTCGGCGCCGCCTGTATCACGCAGCATAAGCAGGCCATCAACGACCTGAACGTATTCCCGGTGCCCGACGGCGACACCGGCACCAATATGAGCCTGACCATCCAGACCGCGGCCGCCGAGCTGCGCCGCAGCCAGCCGGCCACCCTGGATCAGGCCGCCAAGATCACGGCCTCCGCCCTGCTGCGGGGCGCCCGGGGCAACTCCGGCGTGATCCTGTCCCTGCTGTTCCGGGGCATGTCCAAGTCCTTCAAGGGGGCGGACGAGGCCGACGGCACGGCTCTGGCCGAGGCCATGAGCGAGGGCGTGACCACCGCCTACAACGCCGTGATGAAGCCCGCCGAGGGCACCGTGCTCACGGTCTCCCGCCTGGCGGCCAAGCGGGCCGTGGAGGCAGCCCAGGAGGACAACCGCGTGGAATACGTGCTGGCCGAGGCCATCAAGACCGGTTATGCCACCCTGGCGGAAACCACCGACATGAACCCGGTGCTGAAAAAGGCCGGCGTGGTGGACGCCGGCGGCAAGGGCTATCTCATCATTCTGGAGGGCATGCTGCGCAGCCTCCGGGGCGAGGAGATCCCCGAGGTCAATGAGGAGGGCGGCCGGGAAAAGGCCGACTTCGCCGCCATCGGCGACGAGGATATCACCTTCACCTTCGACACGGTGTTCATCGTCCGCAAGACGTCGGATAAGTCTATCGAGCCCTTCCGGGCTTACCTCAACAGCATCGGCGACTCCCTGGTGATCGGCGAGGACGACGAGGCCTTCAAGGTCCACGTACACACCGACATTCCCGGCGCCGCTCTGACCGAGGCCCAGAAATACGGCGATCTGGAGGTCGCCAAGATCGAGAATATGCGCATCCAGGCCGATCAGATGGCCGCCGGCCAGAAGACCATCAGCGCCGACGATCTGACCGACGACGATATGGCGCCCCGCGAGGCGCCGGAAACCGCCGTGGCCGCTCCGGAGAAGCGGTACGGCTTCCTGGCCGTCTGCGCCGGCAGCGGCCTGGCCGAGGCCTTCCGCGATCTGGGCGTGGACCGCATCGTCTCCGGCGGACAGACCATGAACCCCTCCACGGAGTCCGTCCTCCACGAGGTGGAGCAGACTCCCAGCGAGGTGGTCTTCGTCCTGCCCAACAACAAGAACATCATCATGGCCGCCCAGCAGTGCGTGGGCCTGACGGACAAAGAGGTCGTGGTGGTTCCCACCACCTCTATCCCCCAGGGCATCACCGCCATGATGAACGTGGATCCGGAAGAGGAAAATCCCCAGGTCATCGCCCAGACCATGGCCGACGCCGCCGCCGGCGTGACCACCGCCCAGATCACCTATGCCGCCCGCAACTCCGACTTTGACGGCTTCGCCATCAACGAGGGCGACTATCTGGCTCTGGTGGACGGCAAGCTCCTGGGCACGGACCGCAGCATCGATACGCTGCTGCAGCAGTTGGCCGCCCTGGCCGCCGAAAAGAGCGCCGAGTTCATCACCCTGTTTTACGGCGAGGGCGTCAGCGACGAGGAGGCCGAGGCCGCCAGCGTCTATTTCCGCACCGCCTGCCCCGACTGCGAGCTGTCCCTGCTCCCCGGCGGTCAGCCCGTCTATTACTACATCGTATCCATGGAGTGATCCCCGTGAAAAAATGCCGCATCACCGTGATCCGGAAGGCCAGCTATCCCGACCTGTCCGCGCGGTATGAAAACCCCATCTCCCACGCCTGCGACATGGAGGAGGGGCAGGTGTTCATTGCCAACGGCTGGAAAAAGCCGGAAGGGATGTGCCAGAGCGCCTGGGACTCCCTCTCCCCCTTCGTCCTGGCGCTGAGCCATGGGGGACGGGATCTGTACGACGGCTGGATGAAGGATCCGGCCTCCGCCATGATCTCCTGCAGCGACGGGTTCCGTCCCGTCAGCTTTCTGATCGAGGCCCTGGAGGAGGACGCCACGTAAAAACGTCGATAACGGATACATACTGCAAACAGAAGCGCGGGTGGAGAAATCCACCCGCGCTTGTCTTTGCCCCGCATCGCGTTATGTCAACCTGTCCAGCTCCCGCTGAACGCTCTCCTCGCAGGAGCGCATGGCCAGAATGGTCCGCTCCATCAGCTCCTCCAGCGTCCAGCCCAGCCGCTCCGCGCCCTCTGCGATCACGTCGCGGGAGCAGCCGGCGGCAAACTTTTTGTCCTTGAACTTCTTTTTCAGACTCTTGACCTCCATGTCCTGCACGCTGCGGCTGGGGCGCATCAGGGCGGCGGCTCCGATGAGCCCGGTCAGCTCGTCGGCGGCGAAAAGCACCTTTTCCATGAGGTGGACCGGCTCCACGTCGCTGGTGCTGCCGTAGGCGTGCGAGCACACCGCGTGGATCAGATCCGGGCCGCAGCCCGCCTGCTCCAGCAGCTCCGGCGCCTTTTTGCAGTGCTCCTCCGGCCACATCTCAAAATCGATGTCGTGGAGCAGCCCCACCGTGGCCCAGAAGTCCGCCTCGTCGCCGAAGCCCAGCTCCCCGGCGTACCAGCGCATGACGCCCTCCACGGTCAGCCCGTGCTGCAGGTGAAACGGCTCCTTGTTGTACTTGCGCAGCGCCTCCAGCGCCGCCTCCCGGCTTATGGTCTCTCTCATGGGAATGCCCTCCTCTCGTCGGCTGTGCCGCCGATCTTTGCTTTAGTATAGCAAAGGATCCCTCACTGCGCAAGTCTGTTTTCCAGCAGCTGCAGCACAGTCGCCGCGCGGCTCCGGCTGTCTTCCGCCAGCCGGCGCAGCACCGCAGCCAGACACGGGTCCTCCGTCTCCCCTGCCCAGGCCTCGTACCGGGCGGCGGCCTTTGCCTCCGCGCCGTACCGGCTGCGGAGAAAGGCGCACAGCCCTGCGGCCTCTGCCGGGGCCGGCGCCTCCCGGGGCTGCCAGCGCTCGCCCGTCAGCAGATAGCAGAGTCCCCGCAGGCGGCGGAGCTGCTGTCCGCTCCCCCGGGCCAGCTCCTCCAGCGTGCGCCCTGCGGCGCCGCCGACGCTCCGGGCGCGGGCCAGGTAGTCCCGCCGGGCCGCCAGGGCCTCCTCCAGTGCCTCTCGAAGCGCCGCCTCAGCCCCGCCCCCTCCGGGCGGTTTTGTCTCCCGGCTGCCGCGGGCCTCCGGATAGGGATCCAGCTCCGGCGCCACCCGTTTCCAGACGGCGGCGCAGCGGGCCGGATCCAGCTCCTCTCGTCGCTCCACGTCCTCACCTCCCCTCCATATTATGCGCCGGCAGTTGAAACGGCTTCATAGAAATTTTACAGAAAAACCACGGCCCGCGCTTGTTAGTTCCCCGTTTCTATGCTATACTGACCAATAATCTGAGAAAATCTGCCCCGGCGCGCCGGCGGCGGTCAGAAAGGAGACCTGTAATGGATCCCAATAACAGCAACAACAAAAACAACAACAACGACAAGCCCAACCGCAGTCTGCGGGGCATCCTCACTCTTGTCATCTGGGCCGTGGTGCTGACGGTCGTTTTCAACTATTTCAGCGCCTATACCCGCAACGATTCCAACCGCTCCACCAGCTTTGAGATCAAATACAGCGATTTCATCCAGATCGTGGAGGACGATCAGGCCAAGAGCGTGGTGTTCAAGGACAGCACCATCTACCTGACCCCGGTGGACAGCTACGTGTACACCGACGAGGAGGGCAAGACGTACGCCAATACCGACAAAAAGGGTCTGATCCTCTACACGGTGGAGCTCTACAATCCCGATCTGCTGGCCCTGCTGGAGGCCCACAACGTGGAGTACACCGCCCCCTATCAGGCCAAGATGAGCCCCATTCTGGAGTTCATGATGGCCTATATCCTGCCCACCGTGCTGATGGTGGGGCTGTTCATGCTGCTGTTCCGCTTCATCAGCAAGAGCGGCGGCGGACTGGGCGGCATCGGCAACGTGGGCAAATCCAACGCCAAGGTCTATATGGAGAAGTCCACCGGCGTCACCTTCCGTGACGTGGCCGGACAGGACGAGGCCAAGGAGAGCCTGGAGGAGATCATCGACTTCCTCCACAACCCCGGCAAGTACACCGCCATCGGCGCCAAGCTGCCCAAGGGCGCGCTGCTGGTGGGCTCCCCCGGTACCGGCAAGACCCTGCTGGCCAAGGCCGTGGCCGGCGAGGCGGGCGTCCCCTTCTTCTCCATCTCCGGCTCGGACTTCGTGGAGATGTTCGTGGGCGTGGGCGCCAGCCGCGTGCGCGACCTGTTCAAGGAGGCCGCCAAAGTGGCCCCGTGCATCATCTTCATCGACGAGATCGACACC
>JAFRSI010000087.1 GCA_017427645.1 Oscillospiraceae bacterium
GCCAAGAAGTAAGGAGGTGTGCCGATATGATTAAAAGACCCAATACAAACGCCCAGCGTTTGAAGCGCCACAAGAGAGTCCGCGCCAAGGTGTTCGGCACTCCCGAGCGTCCCCGTCTGAACGTATTCCGCAGCGAGAAGAACATCTACGCCCAGGTGATCGACGATACCGAGGGCAACACCCTGGTGTCCGCCTCCTCTCTGGACAAGGAGATCGAGGGCAACGGCGGCAACAAGACCGCGGCCCGCGCCGTGGGCAAGCTGGTTGCCGAGCGCTGCAAGGCCAAGGGCATCGACAAGGTCGTGTTCGACCGCGGCGGTTACCTGTATCACGGCCGCGTCGCTGAGCTGGCCGAGGGCGCCCGCGAGGGCGGCCTGGAATTCTGAGAGAGGAGGAACAACTGACAATGGCAAGATTTGAAAGAGAACCCAGCGAGTATATCGAGAGAGTCGTAGCTACCAACCGCGTGTCCAAGACGGTCAAGGGCGGTCGTGTCATGAAGTTCTCCGCTCTCATGGTCGTTGGCGACGGCAAGGGCAAGGTCGGCTTCGGTCTGGGCAAGGCCGCCGAGGTGCCCGAGGCTATCCGCAAGGGCATCGAGGATGCCAAGAAGAACATGATCAACGTGTCCATGTCCGGCAGCACCATCCCCCACGAGGTGATCGGCGAGGCCGGCGCAGGCCGCGTGCTGATGAAGCCCGCCGCCCCCGGTACCGGCGTGATCGCCGGCGGTCCGGTGCGTATCATCATGGAGGCTGCCGGCATCAAGGATATCCGTACCAAGTGCCTGCGCTCCAACACCGCAGTCAACGTGGTGGCGGCTACCTTCGAGGGCCTGAAGGCTCTGCGCACTCCGGAAGAGGTCGCCCGCATTCGCGGCAAGGCCACGGAAGAGATCGTAGGTTAAGGAGGGGCAACCATGGCACATCTGAACATCAAGCTCGTCAAGAGCCTCAACGGCAGACTGGATAAGCACATTGCCACTGCCCACTCCCTGGGTCTGCGCAAGATCGGCGACTGCACCGTGCAGCCCGACAACGATCAGACCCGCGGCAAGATCGCCAAGATCGGTTACCTGCTGCAGGTGACCGAAGCTGAATAAGGAGGTGCGAGAGAATGAAACTGAATGAACTGTCTCCCGCCGCCGGCTCCACCAAGGAAGCCTATCGCAAGGGCCGGGGCGCCGGCTCCGGCAACGGCAAGACCGCCGGCCGCGGCCACAAGGGCCAGAAGGCCCGCAGCGGCGGCGGCACCCGCGTCGGCTTTGAAGGCGGTCAGATGCCTCTGGCCCGCCGTGTTCCCAAGCGCGGTTTCAACAACATCTTTGCAAAACCCCTGGAGATCATCAACCTGAGCGCCCTCAATAAGTTCGAGGACGGCGAGATCGTCACCGCGGAGGCTCTGCTTGCCAAGGGTATCCTGAGTAAGTGCGAGTACGGCTACAAAGTTCTTGGCAACGGCAACGTGACCAAGAAGGTGACCGTGCAGGCCAGTGCTTTTTCCCAGGCTGCCAAGGAAGCGATCGAGGCGGCCGGTGGAAAGGCTGAGGTGATCTGACGTGATTGCGACCATTCGCAAGGCGTGGGGGATCCCTGAGCTTCGCAAGAAGATCGTCTTCACCGCGCTGATCCTGCTGATTTTCCGCATCGGCAACGCCATCCCCGTGCCCTACGTGGACACGGTCCTGCTGAACAACTACATCAACCAGATGAGCACCACCGTGCTGGGTCTGTACAACGTGATGTCCGGCGGCGCGTTTGCCAATGCCACCATCTTTGCCCTGGGCGTGCAGCCCTACATCAACAGCTCCATTATCATCCAGCTGCTGACCATGGCCATCCCCGCTCTGGAGCGTATGGCCCGTGAGGGCGGCGAAGAGGGCAAGAAGAAGATCCAATCCATTACCCGTTACGCTACCATCGGTATCGCCGTTCTGCAGGGCTGGGGCTACTACGCTCTGATGAGCCGGGCCAACATCCTGACAGCTACCGGCTTCTGGGCAGCTCTGGTCATCATCATGTCCTTCATCGCAGGCTCCGCCTTCGTGATGTGGATGGGTGAGCAGATCACCGAGTTCGGTATCGGCAACGGTATCTCCATGATCCTGTTCGCAGGCATTCTCTCCCGCGTCCCCAACACCGTTGGCAGTCTGATCAACGGGTTGAAGAGCGGCACGATCAAGTGGTGGATGGCACTGCTGATCGTGGTGGGCGTGCTGGCCCTGATCGTTCTGATTACCTGGGTCAACGGCGCCGAGCGCCGCATCCCCGTCCAGTATGCCAAGCGTCAGGTGGGTCGTAAGATGTACGGCGGCCAGTCCTCCACCCTCCCCATGAAGGTGAATATGTCCGGCGTTTTGCCCATCATCTTTGCCCAGTCCATCGCCATGCTGCCCGCCACCATCGCGGCGTTTTTCCCGTCGCCTGCTGAGGGCACCTTCGGCTACAAGCTGCTGCAGGCCATCGACTCCAAGTCGGTCCTGTACATGCTGATCTACTTCCTCATGATCATCGGCTTCAGCTACTTCTACTCCACCATTCAGTTCAACCCCGTGGAGATCTCCAACAACCTGAAGAAGAACGGCGGCTTTATCCCCGGCTTCCGCCCGGGCAAGCCCACCGCCGACTTCATCCGGAAGGTGTTGAACAAGGTGACGCTGTTCGGCGCCATCTATCTGGGTGTCGTAGCCATCCTGCCCCTGATCATCGGCAAGGCTGTGAGCGTATCCAGCCTGGCCATCGGCGGCACCTCCGTCATCATCGTTGTGGGTGTGGCGCTGGAAACCGTTCAGGCTCTGGAGTCCCAGATGCTGATGCGTCAGTATAAGGGCTTCCTGGAATAAAAGAGGTGTTAAAATGAAACTGATTCTTTTGGGCGCTCCGGGCGCCGGCAAAGGTACGCAGGCGGCGATCCTCCAGGAGAAGCTGGAGATCCCCACCATTTCCACCGGAAATATTCTGCGTGCTGCCATCAAGAACAAAACTCCGATCGGTATGAAAGCCAAGAGTTACATGGACGCCGGCCAGCTGGTGCCCGATGAGGTCATCATCGGCATCATCAGCGAGCGTCTGCAAGAGCCCGATTGCGCCAATGGCTATATCCTGGACGGCGTGCCCCGCACGATGGCCCAGGCGGAAGCCATGGAGGCAGCCGGTATCAGGTTCGACGCCGTGGTGGCCATCGAGATCCCCGACGAGCGCATCGTCGAGCGGATGAGCGGCCGCCGTGTCTGCGAGGTCTGCGGCGCAAGCTATCACATCGTCAGCGTTCCCTCCAAGGTCGAGGGCGTATGTGACGTCTGCGGCGGCAGGCTGGTGCAGCGCAAGGATGATAAGCCGGAGACGGTCCTGGATCGTCTGTCGGTCTATCATAGAGAGACAGAGCCCCTGAAGGGTTTCTACGAGGCCCGTGGGATTCTGAAAACCGTGGAGGACCGTCCCACCGTGGACGAGACCTCCCGGGCGATCCTCGCAGCGTTGGGGCGTGCAGAATGATAACGCTGAAAACGGACCGCGAGATCGAACTGATGCGCCGGGCGGGAAAAATTACCGCGGCTGCCCGTGCCGTGGCACGGGAAATGGTAAAGCCCGGCGTAACAACCCACCAAATTGATAAAGCAGTGTTCGACTTCATCAAATCGCAGGGCGCGACGCCGTCGTTCCTCAATTACGGCGGCTTCCCCGCCAGCGCCTGCATCAGCGTCAACGACGAGATCATCCACGGCATCCCCGGCAAGCGGGTGCTGCAGGAGGGCGATATCGTCAGCGTGGACGTGGGCGCCTACATCGGCGGGTTTCACGGCGACTGCGCCGGCACCTATCCCTGCGGAGAGGTGTCCGAGGAGGCCATGCGGCTGATCCGCGTGACCCAGCAGAGCTTCTTCGAGGGCCTGAAATTCGCCAGAGAGGGATACCGTCTGAAGGACATCTCCCACGCGATCCAGGCCTACGTGGAGGCCCAGGGCTTCAGCATCGTCCGGGAATACGTCGGTCACGGCGTAGGCAGGAAGCTGCACGAGGCCCCGGAGGTCCCCAACTACGGTGAACCCGGCCACGGCCCCCGCCTGCTGCGGGGCATGACCCTGGCTGTGGAGCCGATGGTGAACGCCGGAACGGCGTCGATCATCCAAATGAGCGACGGCTGGACGGTAAAAACCGCCGACGGCAAAAACGCCGCCCACTATGAGAACACCATTCTCATCACGGACGGCGAACCGGAGCTTTTGACAGACCCTGAAAAGTCTTTGGTGTAACGTATGGACATTGCAAAATCACACATCGTAAAAGCAATCGCCGGCAGGGACGCAGGAAGTTACTTCTTCGTGCTTGCGACGGAGGGTGACTTCCTCCTGCTGGCCGACGGCAAACGCAGACGCCTGGAGAACCCCAAGCGCAAGCGCCGCAAACACGTGGAGCTGGCGGGGGTAAGCGGGAGTCCTGCTGCCGAGAAGATCAAGAGCAACGAAAAAGTCACAAACAGTGAGCTTCGTAGAGCTATCGCTGCGTGGAGCAGCGGGGATCCAGACCAGGAGGGATGGTAACTTGGCAAAATCCGATATGATTGAAGTTGAGGGCGTGGTTCTCGAATCCCTGCCCAACACCACATTCCAAGTAGACATTGGAAATGGACACACGATTTTGGCACATATTTCCGGAAAACTCAGAATGAATTTCATCAGGATTCTGCCCGGTGACAAGGTGACTGTGGAGATGTCACCCTACGATCTGACCCGTGGCCGGATTACCTGGCGTAGTAAGTAGGAGGTACAAAACATGAAAGTGAGACCGTCCGTGAAGCCCATGTGCGAGAAGTGCAAGGTCATTCGCCGCAAAGGCCGTGTCATGGTTATTTGCGAGAATCCCAAGCACAAGCAGAGACAGGGCTAAGTAGAAAGTGGAGGTGCTTTAAAACTATGGCACGTATTGCCGGTATTGACCTGCCCAAGGATAAGCGAATCGAGATCGGTTTGACCTATATCTATGGTATTGGCAGAAAGAGCGCCCAGGACATCCTGGCGCAGACAGGCATCAACCCCGACACCCGCGTGAAGGACCTGACCGAGGCTGAGGAAAACAAGCTTCGTGAGGCCATTGACCACGGTTACGTGGTCGAGGGCGACCTGCGCCGTCAGGTGGCCCTGGATATCAAGCGTCTGACCGAGATCGGCTGCTATCGCGGCACCCGTCATCGCCGCGGCCTGCCCGTGCGCGGTCAGCGCAGCAAGACCAACGCCCGCACCCGCAAGGGTCCCAAGAAGACCATTGCCAATAAGAAGAAGTAAGGAGGGGAGAATCAAGTATGGCTACTGCTAAGAACAGCGGCAAGAAGGTCATCCGCCGCCGCCGTGAGAAGAAAAACGTTGAAAAGGGACAGGTCCATATCCGTTCTTCCTTCAACAACACCATGGTTACCGTCACTGACGCCCAGGGCAACGCTCTGAGCTGGGCCTCCTCCGGCGGCCTGGGTTTCCGTGGAAGCAAGAAGTCCACCCCCTTTGCTGCACAGAGTGCTGCCGAGACCGCTGCCAAGGCGGCCATGGAGCACGGCCTGAAGACCGTTGAGGTCTTCGTGAAGGGCCCCGGCCAGGGTCGTGAGGCTGCCATCCGCGCCCTGCAGGCCGTGGGTCTGGAAGTGACGATGATCAAGGACGTCACCCCCATCCCCCACAACGGATGCCGTCCCCCCAAGCGTCGTCGCGTGTAAGTTAAGAAGGAGGATCATAAGATTATGGCTAAGAATATGCAGCCGATCGCCAAGCGCTGCAAGGCGCTGGGCATTTCTCCTGCCGTGATGGGTTACTCCAAGAAGGAGACCAAGCGCAACCCCGGCGGTCAGATGAGAAAGAAGAAAAGCGAATATGCCATTCAGCTGAATGAGAAGCAGAAGGTCAAGTTCGTCTACGGCATCCTGGAGAAGCAGTTCCATATGTACTATGAGAAGGCCTCCCGCATGCCCGGCAAGACCGGTGAGAACCTGCTGAGCCTGGTTGAGCGCCGTCTGGACAACGTGGTGTACCGTCTGGGCTTCGCCATGACCCGCCGTGAGGCCCGTCAGCTGGTGAACCACGCTCACTTCACCGTGAATGGTCACAAGGTGAACATCCCCTCCTATCTGGTTCGTGTGGGCGATGTGATCGAGGTCAAGGAGAGTAGCCGTTCCAACGCGGCCTTCAAGCGCCTGACCGGCGAGGACGCTCCCCTGGTCACCGTTCCCCAGTGGCTGGAGCGCGACAAGACCGCCCTGAAGGGCACTGTCGCCAAGCTGCCCGCCCGCGAGGACATTGACATGCCCATCGAGGAGCACCTCATCGTCGAGCTGTACTCCAAGTAATAGGGTGAAAACCCTCATCAGCGCACGAATCAAGACGGGCGCAGACTCCGTCTGCGTCATAACGAGAATAAAGGAGGGTACTGCATGATCGAAATTGAGAAGCCCCAAATCGAGTGTATCGAGACACCCGGCGATTCCTCCTATGGAAAGTACGTGATCGAGCCCCTGGAGCGCGGCTACGGTACCACCCTGGGCAACGCGCTGCGCCGCATCATGCTCTCGTCCCTGCCCGGCACGGCAGCCACCAGCATCAAGATCGCCGGCGTGCAGCACGAGTTCTCCACCATCCCCGGTGTGAAGGAGGATGTGACGGAGATCGTCCTGAACGTCAAGAGCCTGCTGACCAAGCTGTTCTGCGAAGGCACCAAGACCGTCTTCATCGAGGCCGTGGGCCCCTGTGAAGTCACCGCCGGCGACATCAAGAGCGACGGCGAGGTGGAGATCCTGAATCCCGAGCTGCACATTGCGACTCTGGACGTAGGCGCCACGCTGAGCATGGAGATCACCCTGAACCACGGCCGCGGCTACGTGTATGCGGACCGCAACAAGGCCCTGCGGGGCGGTGTGATCGGCGTCATTCCCATTGACTCCATCTATACGCCCGTCTACAAGGTCAACTACACCGTGGAGAACACCCGTGTGGGCAACATGACGGACTTCGACAAGCTGACCCTGGAGGTCTGGACGGATTCCACCATCTCCGCCCGCGACGCCGTGTCCCTGGGCGCCAAGATCCTGTGCGATCACTTCGCCCTGTTCACGGACCTGAGCGACACCCTGGGCGACAAGTCCACCGTGGTGGAGAAGCCCACCGATCAGCGCGATAAGGTGCTGGAGCTGACCATCGAAGAGCTGGACCTGTCCGTCCGCAGCTTCAACTGCCTCAAGCGCGCCAACATCAACACCGTCGAGGATCTGATTTCCAAGACCGAGGATGAGATGATGAAGGTGCGCAACCTGGGCCGCAAGTCCCTGGAGGAAGTCATCAACAAGCTGGCGATGATGGGCCTGTCCCTGGCCAGCGAAGAAAACAACTAACCGCATCCGCTTTGCGCGGAATATCCTGACAAGGAGGAAACTGAAATGCCCGGAACTCGTAAGCTCGGTAAGACCACCGATCAGCGTATGGCGATGCTCCGTCAGCAGGTCACCGATTTCCTGGACACCGGCAAGATGGAGACCACCATCACCCGCGCCAAGGAAATCAAGCCCATGGCTGAGAAGATGATCACCCTCGGCAAGAAGGGCGACCTGGCCGCTTACCGTCAGGCTCTGGCCTTCATCACCAGAGAAGACGTGGCCAACAAGCTGTTCAAGCAGATCGCGCCGGAATATGCCGAGCGCAACGGCGGCTATACCCGCATCATCCGCACCGGCGTCCGCCGCGGCGACGCCGCGGAGACCGCGATCATCGAGCTGGTGAAATAAGCGGAGGATCCGTAAAGAGTGAAAAGCACCCTTTTCTATGGAATTGAGCCCATAGAAAAGGGTGTTTTTTGCAAGTTCTGAGCGATGCTTGTCAAATGCGGCCGAGCTGTGCTATACTTGTACCGTACGGATAAGCAGGAAGCCCTTGCAACTTCAGGTTGCGCGGCTTTTTCGCAAAAAAGACTCTCCGGCAACCCCAGGTTGATAGACAGAGCCGGCCGGAGACGATATGATGACCTCAGAAAACACGAGGGGAGGAGAAAACCATGGCTGTGATCCACTGCAAAGCCTGCGGAAGATCCTATCGCTATGAGTCGGAGGGCTGCTGTCCCTCCTGCGGCGCCTATAACCGCCCGCCCAAGCACGAGCGGGTCAACGCCGACGGCACCGTGCAGCACATGACCGACGCCGCCTACGAGAAGCGGAAAAAGGCCCACGAGAAGGTTTGCTTCGAGGAGAAGGTGTGCTACGAGGAGAAGACCTGCTACGAGGACCAGGCCCGCCGGGGCGTGCGGAAGGGGAGCGACCGGCAGGAACGGGCCGCCACCTCCACCGCGTTTTCCAACCGCCTCGCGTCCGTCTCGTCCCCCAGAAAAAACCGGAGAAAGGGCAATCCTGCCGTCGGGCTGATCGTGGCCGCCATTGCGATGCTGATCAGCTTTGCCACCACCAACGGCATCTTCAGCCGAAAAGAAGAGCACAATGTGGTGCCGGAGCCTGCGAACGTAGTGCCGGCGGATGTGACCTGGGCTGATGCGAAGATGGGGGAGACCCTGGAAATGATGGACGGCTCCACCATTGCGGTGACCAGCTGGGGCGGCAGCAACGATGATCAGATCAACGTCTACCTGAAGATGGATCTGCAGGACGGCGACCACGAGTTCTATGCCGCCCTGATCTGCCTGGATCAGGAGGGGAGAGAGACGTATCTGACGGACTTCAGCGTGGAGGAGACGGACAGGGGCACCTGTCTGCAGTTCTCCGCCGACGGGGAGGAGCTGGAACCCGCCTATCTGGAGCTGGAGGAGCGTCTGGAGGACGCGACCCTGCAGACCCTGTACGTGGATCTGCAGAGCTGAACCGCATATAATGAAAACCCCGCGCTGCCGTGAACAGCGCGGGGTTTTTTCTTTGAGAACGTTTTACTTGACGCCGGCGGCGACCATGCAGTTCAGCACCAGGGTCAGCACGATGAAAGCAGCGCCCACCCACTTGGTGGCCTTGGCCAGCTTGGCGTCCAGGGACTTGGCCTTGCTCTTGGCCATGTAGGAATCGGCAATGCCGCCAATGGCCCCGGACAGGCCCTGGCTCTTACCGGACTGGAACAGCACGATAGCGGTCAGGATCAGGGCGAGCAGAAGCTGCAGGATCGTAATGAAAATCAACATAGCGGATACTCCTCCAAACGTATTCCATGCCATAGGGCACATTTCTCAAAGTACATAATATGCTAACACATACCGGGTGAAAATGCAAGAGAAAAATCGGGTTTTGGCGGAGAAATAATTTTCAAAAAACGGTAGAACAAATGTTGCAATTTACCGCTGGGTGTGGTATACTTCCGGTGAGAGAGTATGCGTACGGACGGAAAGGAGATGCACCATGGCCAAAATGACCAGAATGCAGCAGCGCATCTACGATTATATCGAGAGCACCATCCGGGAGCAGGGATATCCCCCCTCCGTGCGGGAGATCGGCGAGGCCGTGGGCCTCAAGTCCCCCTCCACGGTGCATTTTCACCTGAAGCACATGGAGGAGCTGGGCGTGCTGACCAAGGGCGCCGGCAAGGGCCGCGCCATCGCCCTGAGCAAGTCGGAGGAGGCCCCAAAGAACGTGCCGGCCCCGGAGCTGACGCCCCGGTTCACCGCCCCGGAGATCCCCGTGGGCAAGGTGCCCGTGGTGGGCAGCGTGGCGGCAGGCACGCCCATCCTGGCCCAGGAGTGCATCGAGGATTATCTGGCCTTTGACACCGGCGGGAAGGACGGCGAATACTTCGCCCTGCGGGTCCGCGGCGAGTCCATGCTGGGCGCCGGGATCCTGCCGGACGACCTGGTGGTGGTGCACCAGCAGCAGGAGGCCCGCAGCGGCGACATCGTAGTGGCCCTGCTGGAGGACGAGGCCACGGTGAAGCGCCTGCAGCGCAGGGGCGGCGAGGTATGGCTCCTGCCGGAGAACCCGGACTACCAGCCCATCGACGGCCGGAACGCCACTATCCTGGGCAAGGTGTCCGCCGTGATCCGCACCTATTGAATCATTGCAAAAAAGCAAAAGCAGCGGGAAGAGATAGCTCTTCCCGCTGCTCCATTTATGATGGTGTGCTCTCGGCCCAGTGGATGGTCCAGTCCGCCAGATCGTAAAACGGATCCGCTGCGGTGGGCTGGATGGCGTCCACCGCCTTGTCCGGCAGCAGAACGGATATATTTTTGAAGCAGACGGGGGTGAAGGGGGCCTCGCGCCCCAGCCAATTGTACAGGTCCCGCAGGGCGACGGCGCGGATGGCAGCCGTGCCGGCACGGGCTGCCCGATCCAGCAGGTCAGGCAGCGCCTCGTCGGTGTAGCGGCTGAAGTTCAGGGCGCCGTCCGGGGCCAGCAGGGGGGAGAGGTCCCAGTCGGCTGTCAGCTTGCATTCGCCGTAGTAGAGGTCATAGTCGCCGGCGGCCAGGGCCTCCCGGAATTCCACCCAGGGCAGGACCCGGACGGTGATCTGCAGGTCGCCCCGGGACAGGTCCTCTGCGATCCGCTGGGCCGCCTGGACCCGGAAAGCGTTTTCTGCGCTGACCAGCATGGTGACCGTCCGCTCCGTGCCGCCGGCATATCCCGCATCCGCCAGAGCGGCCTCGTAGGCCTCGGAGGAGCAGGCGATCTCCGCGTCCGCCGGATAGAGGGCGGAGGCGGGAGAGATGGGGAGAGATGCGGCGGCGCCGTGTCCCAGCAGGCAGGCGTTGACGCAGGCGTTCCTGTCGATCCCCCGGGCGGCGGCGGCGCGCAGGGCCGCGTCGGAGAACACGGGAGAAGCGGTGTTGAAGCCCACGTACTGCATGATGGAGGTGGGGGCGTCCGTATAGGTGCTCCGGCCGGAGACCCGGATGGCGCCGGTGCCCGTCACGTCGTAGGCGATCAGCTGGATCTCCCGGGACAGAAAGGCGTAGGCGGCGGCGTCCGCGTCCTTGCAGGGGACCAGCGGGATGCGGGGGATGGGCAGCTCCTGACGCCGCCAACTGTAGGGGTTGGGGACCAGACAGGCGCCCTCCTCGTCCTCCTGCCAGAGGTAGCGCCCGGCGCCGATGGGGACGGCGCTGTTCTCCGTTCCCGCCTTGACGATGGGAATGTCCAGCCGGGCGGTAAAGCTGCTGTTGGGCTTGCTCAGAGCCACGTATACCACGCCCTCCCCGGGGGTGACGGAGATCACCTCCGCCAGCCGCCCGCCGTAGCGGCTGGAGTTCCTGGCCCGCAGCAGGGAGGCAGCTGCGTCCTGGGCTGTCAGCGGACTGCCGTCGGAAAAGACGGCGCCGCTGCGCAGACGGATGGTATAGACGAAGGTCTCCCGGTCATAGGTGCAGCTCTCGGCCAGGGCGGGCTGAGGCGCAAACTGCCGATCCAGGACGTAGAGCCCGTCGTAAAGCAGGGCGCCGATGGCCTGGTGGGCGCCGTCGGGACAGGTGATGGGGTCCAGGGTCACCTGCTGGTAGTAGGGCAGGGAGAAGGTCTGCAGCGCCGGCACGCTGTCCGCGGGGTCCTCCGGCACGGTGTTCTGCTGAGGGGGATTGTCCGGCGCGTCGTTGGCGGGATCGTCCACGGCGGCGCAGCCGATCAGCAGCGCCAGCGTGACCGCCAGACCGATCAGAAGGAGGAAGCGTTTCATGACGGCCTCCTCACAGTGAGATCATGGCGATCTGGGAGCCCCGGGCCTGCCCCACCTTCCGGTGGGACCAGTACAGGTCGGGGCGGCAGGCGGTGCAATGGCTGCAGATGTCGATGCGTTCCACGCCCATCCGGTGCAGCCACAGGGCGTTGATGGCCTTCAGGTCGATGTGCCACTTGGTACCGTTCCATGTCATATAGGGCTCCACGTCGGCCCCCAGAGCGGCCCGCAGGGCCTCCGGCACGTCGTCGTCCGTCTCAAAGCAGCACGGCCCGATGGCGGGTCCGATGGCGGCGCGGAGGTTGGCGGGATCGGTGCCGAAGGCGGCGGTCATCTGCTCCACCGTCTTTTTCACGATGCCCAGGGCCGTGCCCTTCCAGCCGGCATGGGCGGCGCCGATGGCGCGCCGCACCGGGTCGTACAGCAGCACCACGTTGCAGTCGGCGGAGAAGACCGTCAGGGGAATTCCCGGGGTGTTGCAGATCATGGCGTCCACGCTGGTGTAGTCCCGGTCACGCCACAATCCCTTGCCGCAGTCATCGGTGGTCACCAGGCGCACGTTGGCCTCATGGACCTGCTTGCTGAGCACGCAGTGCGCCGGATTGGTGCCGATGGCGGCACAGAAGCGGCGGTAGTTTTCCCGCACGTTCTCCATGTCGTCGCCCCGGCCCACGCCCAGATTCAGCGTGTCCCAAGGCGGCGCACTGACGCCGCCCCTCCGGGTGGAGAACCCGTGGCGCACGCCGTTTAATATGTCGCTGGTCAGCCAGACCAGCCCGTTTTGTTCGTGAGTTTGAAAGGACATGAGAGCCTCCTTTGGGTGGAATACCTGAGAAAAGGGAAGGACGGACGGGAGGTTATATTGCTCTTTGCGCCACGATTACCGTATAGGCGCCTGTATCGTAAGAAACGCCGGTCTCCGCAAAGCCGCATTTATGCCAGAAATGCTGGGCTTGTGGATTGCCCTTCACCCATCCGAGTCGAACACGCGAAAAGCCGGTTGTGCGAAGAAAAGAGCATAATTCCTCAATGATTTTGCTTCCGATCCCTCTGTTCTGAACAGACGTGTCCGTCATGAAGAACCCGATAAATGCCGTCTTCTCATCGGGGAAAGCCGCGATGAGGTCCATGACTGCGATCAGGCTGTCATCCTCGAAAAAACCGAAATAGTACTTGTCGGAAAGATCCTTATTGGGAGGCAGCGCTTCCATATCGTGGATAATGGTTTGTTCCGACGCAGCAGGAGGACAAAACTGATAATACAGGCTGTTCTTTCTGCATAGGGAGAGGATCGTCTCAATATCCGTTCTATCCAAAAGCCGCACATGGTAGCGATTCGTCAGTTTTGAAAGATCCATTCCGCGTTCCTCATCCATCCCGTGTTTGTCACAGCCGGCCACATGGCGACCTGCGCCCCCATATGGCCGGCTGTGTTACGAAAAGGTACGGATTCCCACGTCGGCGGTCTGCGTCTGCCTCCTCGGAATGACAGGAACCGAAAACGCCGAGGAGAGAATAGACAGCCTCGCAGAGTTCGCGTCCGCAGACGCGAAGATATCTGATTATTTTTCCCGACGACATGTGCGTCGGGAAAAATACTTCTCGCCGTTTCGAGTGTACGAGCACAGCGAGTGCGCGAGAAACGGCGCAATCCTGCTCACATGAAATGGCAAAGCCATTTCATGTGCAATCAGTTTGGGTGGTACTGGGAGCAGGTGCACTTCTTCCATTTCAACCCGCTGCCGCAGGGGCAGGGATCGTTGCGGCCGATCTTCTGGACCTTCTTGGGCTGCTTCTTCACGGTGCCGTCGCCGCCCACGTTTTCGGTGATGCCGGTGGCCACCCGCTGGCGCTTGACCTCCTCGTCCTTCTTCAGCCGCACGGAGTACAGGCGGCGCACCGTCTCCTCCTGGATGGCTGCGATCATCTCCTCGAACATCTCCAGGGATTCCTTCTTGTAGGCGATGACGGGGTCGGTCTGGGCGTAGGCCCGCAGGCGGATGCCCTGGCGCAGGTCGGTCATGGCGTCGATGTGGTCCATCCAGTACTCGTCCACCACCCGCAGCAGGACCACCCGCTCCAGCTCACGCATAACGGGGGAGGTGATCTCCTCCTCCTTCTTCTCGTAGTAGTCGGTGGCGGCTGCGGAGAACTGGTCGATCAGATCGTCGGCTGTCAGCTGGGAGAGCTGCTCCTCGTTGACGCGGACGGTGTATTTGGGGAAGTAGAGGCCCTCCACGTTGTGCAGCAGATCCCGGCACTGGGACATATCCAGGTGAGGCATGCCGCCGAAGGCGGAGTGGACCTGGTGGGAGAGGGCGGTGTGCATCATGTTCATGATGACGTCCTTCACGTCCATGCCGTCCAGCACCTGCTTGCGCTGGCCGTAGATGATCTCGCGCTGGGTATTCATCACGTCGTCGTACTCCAGCACGGATTTACGGGCCTGGAAGTTCCGGGACTCCACGGTGGTCTGGGCCTGCTCGATGGCCTTGGACAGCATCCGGTTTTCGATGGGGGTGTCCTCGTCGATATTCATGCGCTCCATCAGGCCGGTGACCCGGTCGCCGCCGAACAGGCGCATCAGGTCGTCCTCCAGGGAGATGTAGAACCGGGTCTCGCCGGGGTCGCCCTGACGGCCGGAACGGCCGCGCAGCTGATTGTCGATACGGCGGGAGTCGTGGCGCTCGGTGCCGATGATATACAGGCCGCCCGCCTGACGCACCTGGTCGGCCTCGCCGGCGATCTCCTGCTTGTGGAAGGCCAGGCGCTCGGCAAAGAGCTTCCGGGCGTCCAGGATCTCCTGGTTGTCAGTCTCGGCAAAGCCGGTGGCCTCGGCGATGAGCTCGTCGGTGAGCCCGGCCTTGCGCAGGTCGGCGGTGGCCATATACTCGGCATTTCCGCCCAGCATGATATCGGTACCGCGGCCGGCCATGTTGGTGGCCACGGTGACGGCGCCCAGCTTGCCGGCCTGGGCCACGATCTCCGCCTCGCGCTCGTGGTTCTTGGCGTTCAGCAGATTGTGCTTGATGCCGGCCCGGCTCAGCAGATGGCCCAGCAGCTCGTTTTTCTCGATGGAGACGGTACCCACCAGCACGGGCTGTCCCTTGGCGTGGCAGGCCTTGATCTGCTCGATGACGGCCCGGTACTTGCCCTGCTCGGTCTTGTACACGGCGTCCTCGTTGTCGATGCGCTGGATGGGGCGGTTGGTGGGGATCTCCACGATATCCAGCTTGTAGATGGTGGCAAACTCCTCCTCCTCGGTCAGCGCCGTACCGGTCATACCGGAGAGCTTGCGGTAGAGGCGGAAGTAGTTCTGGAAGGTGATGGTGGCCAGGGTCTTGCTCTCCCGCTGGACGGAGACGTGCTCCTTGGCCTCGATGGCCTGGTGCAGGCCCTCGGAGTACCGGCGGCCGAACATCAGGCGGCCGGTGAACTCGTCCACGATGATGATCTCGCCGTCCTTGACCACGTAGTCCACGTCCCGCTTCATGATGCCGTGGGCCTTGATGGCCTGGTTGATGTGGTGGGCGATGGTGGAGTTGCCGGGGTCGGAGAGGTTCTCCAGGTGGAAGAAGGCCTCGGCCTTGGCCACGCCGCGGGCGGTCAGGGTCACGTGCTTGCCCTTCTCGTCCACCACGTAGTCGGCGTCGATGTCGGCGTCCTCCTCCACCTTGTCGTCGGTCTCGGCGACCACGTACTTCTTCAGCCCCTTGGCGAACATCTCCGCCATGTCGTAGAGCTGGGTGGACTTGTCGCCCTGACCGGAGATGATCAGGGGGGTCCGGGCCTCGTCGATGAGGATGGAGTCCACCTCGTCCACGATGGCGAAGCTGTGGCCCCGCTGGACCTGCTCGGCGGCGTAGATGGCCATGTTGTCACGCAGGTAGTCGAAGCCCATCTCGTTGTTGGTGCCGTAGGTGATGTCGGCAGCGTAGGCGGCCTGGCGCTGCTTTTTGTCCATGTCGTGGATGATGAGTCCCACGGTCAGACCCAGAAAGCGGTGCACCTTGCC
>JAFRSI010000088.1 GCA_017427645.1 Oscillospiraceae bacterium
CTCTTTTGCAAGTTTTCGATCTCCATCTGCTTCATCTGCAAATTGAGCTCGGCCTGCCCACGGGCGTTCTGCATATCCTGGATCTGGATGGTGTATTCCAGCTGCTGCTCCGCCGGGGCGGCGGCCCGCTGGCCGGTGAGCTCGCTGATCTGGGCGCCGTAGCCGTCGATCTCGTTTTTGATACCGTTCAATTCCAGCTGGGCCTGCTTCAGCTCCATGGCCAGCTCGTCGGTCTTATAGGAGAACAGGTTCTGGCCCGGGCTGACGCGCTGGCCTACGGTCACGTATATCTGATCGATCTCGCGGCCCGCGTCCTTTTGGATATCCCAGGTGCGCTGGGGCTCGATGACGCCGTTGAAATAGTTGACTGACGCCACGTCCACATATTCGGCCTCGTCCATATCCGCGCCGCCGGGGCCCGGCCCGCCGGAGAGGAAATGGATGAGCAGCGCCGCGGCCAAAGCCAGGACAGCCACAGCGGCTACGATGACGGCGATGCGTTTCTTTTTGTTCTTTTGCTGCGGGGGCTCGGGAGAGCGCGCCATGATCTCAGTCATAATATGTCCTCATACAGGCTTTACGCCGGATAGTCGTTTTGCGCGTTGCTATCATTCATACTAATTGATGCCCCTTATGCTTGTCAATACAACGGTACCAAAGTTAAACAATTCTTAATCACATTTTAACCGGATCCGCGTCCGGTCCCCGCCTCCGGGCCATACTTGCAAAGCATCATATAAAATGTTATCCTAAGCCTGTGGTAAAAATAACTCTCTCAGGAAGACGAAAATGGATCGCCTCATACTGCCTATCGGCGAAGAATATATAGACTATCTGCGGGACGAATCCCGGCACAGCGGCACTGCGGACAGCATCTCCTTCCCCCGGGACGAAGAAGAGCTGCGCCGCGTCATGGCCCTGATGTACGGACGCGGCGTGCCTGTGACCCTTCAGGGCGGCCGCACAGGTCTGGCGGCCGGGGCCGTGCCCAACGGAGGCCATATCGTGAACCTGTCCCGCATGGACCGGGTGCTGGCCCTGCGAGAAGATGACGGCCGTTTCCGCATCACGGTCCAGCCCGGCATGCCCCTGTGCGAGCTTCGGCGGCAGCTGGCGCTGCGGCGGCCGGAGATCGCCGCGCCGGACCCGGAAAGCCTGCGGGCTTTGAGCGCTTTGGCCGCCGCGCCGGAGCAGTTCTTCACCCCCGACCCCACCGAGACCACCGCCGCTCTGGGCGGCATGGCCTCCTGCAATTCCTCGGGCGCCCGCACCTATCTCTACGGCCCCACCCGCCCCCACATCCTGGGCCTGCATCTGGTCCTGACCGACGGTGACCTGCTGACGCTTTCCCGGGGCGAGGTCTTCGCCAAAGGGAGGAAGCTCGTCCTTACCACGGCGGGCGGACGGACTTTGGATATCCAGCTGCCGTCCTATACCATGCCGGAATGCAAGAACGCCTCCGGCTATTACGTGAAGGACGACATGGACGCCATCGACCTCATCATCGGCTCCGACGGCACTCTGGGCGTCATCAGCCAGCTGGATCTTGCTCTGCTGCCCCTGCCGAAAAATATCTGCGGCCTCACCTGCTTCATGCCCTCGGAGGAGCAGACCCTGTCCCTGGTGGAAGCCGTGCGGCGGCAGGCGGACCGGGTGGCGGCCGTGGAATACTTCGACCGGGGGGTCATGGACCTGCTGGCCTGGCGCCAGACCTGGGACAAGTCGGTGAACGACATCCCGCCACTGCCCGGCGGCCTGCGCCACGCCGTCTATTTCGAGCTGCACTGCGAAAACAGAGAGCAGGTCATGTCCCGTCTGGCCTTTCTCAGCCGCCTGATGGAGGACTGCGGCGGCGACAGCCGTCTCACCTGGGCGGGCTGGAAC
>JAFRSI010000012.1 GCA_017427645.1 Oscillospiraceae bacterium
ACTCGCTGAGGGCGTTGACCACGCTGGCGCCCACGCCGTGGAGGCCGCCGGATACCTTATAGCCGCCTCCGCCGAACTTGCCGCCGGCGTGCAGCACGGTGAACACCACCTCCAGGGCGGGCCGACCGGTCTGCTGCTGGATGTCCACGGGGATGCCGCGGCCGTTGTCGGTGACGGTGATGGTGTTGCCAGGGTTGATGGTCACGGTGATTTCCGTGCAGTATCCGGCCAGAGCCTCGTCGATGGAGTTGTCCACGATCTCATAGACCAGGTGGTGCAGACCGCTGGCGCTGGTGGACCCGATATACATGCCGGGACGTTTGCGCACCGCCTCCAGTCCCTCCAGGACCTGGATCTCCGAGGCGTCGTATTCCGTCTCAACCTGTGTTACTTTTTCCAGTTCAGACATGCTTCTTTTCTCCTTCTACTTGGGTTGAAACAGCTTCCTCGGCCCGCCGGAGCAGGGTCTGGGAATTGAGCTGCGACAGATAGACGATCTGTTTGTGATAGGGGTGATCGCACACCAGAAAGGAGCGGGGGAGGTCGTCGCAGGTGTCCACCACCGCGTGCTCCTCCTCCGCGTTCTTCAAAAAGGCGCGGGTGTGCTTTGAGGTAGAGGTGTTGTCCAGATCAAAAATGCCGATGATCCGCCGGTCCGGCAGCATAACGTTCTGCCCGATATGCAGATATCCCATCAGATCACCTCTCCGTTCCGAATATGAAAGACCTTTCCTTGCAGCAGGCTGTCCAGCCTCTCGCTCTCACAGCACGTGATAAATATCTGCCCGCCCGCGATGCGGTTCAGCACGTATTCCTGCCGCCTGGGGTCCAGCTCGCTGAGCACGTCGTCCAGCAGCATCACCGGATACTCTCCGAAGGTGTTGCGGTGGATCTCCCGCTCCGCCAGCTTCAGGGCGAGGGCCGCCGTGCGGACCTGGCCCTGGGAGGAGAACTGCCGGGCGCTGCGCCCATTGATCTCCACCTCGATATCGTCCTTATGGGGGCCGCTGAGACAGAGACGGCTGGCGATCTCAGCCTGGCAGTGGGCCCGCTGATGTTCCTCCAGCGCCCGGACCAGCGCCTCCTGAGGGGCAAAGGGATCTTCCACCGTTTTTACCGTCCGGTAGGAGAGGGACAGCTTCTCCTTTCCGCCGGAGCACTCGGCGTGAGCCTGGGCGGCGTACTCCGCCAGGCTGCTGCAGAATTTGGCCCGGTAGTGGATCAGAACGGCCCCTACCCGGCACAGCCTGGCGTTGAAGTCCGGCAGGGTGTCCAGCAGGCCGGGATACTCCTCGCTGTCCCGCAGAATCCTGGTCTTGTGCTCATAGAGGCGGCTGTACTCCGCCAGCGCCTCGGCGTACCGGGGCCGCAGCTGACAGAGGGACAGATCCATAAAGCGCCGCCGGGCCGCCGCCCCTTCCCGAATCAGAAAGAGATCCTCCGGGGCGAAAAACACCGTATGCAGCACGTCGCTGAGGGCGGCGCCGTTTTTTGCCGTCACCCCGTTGACTGTCATTTTCCGTCTCCTGCCCCGGATCAGCCGGATATCCGTCTCGAATTCCCGGTCCCGGCTGAAGATCCGGCCGGACAGCCGGGCAAAGTCCCTCTCAAAGCCGATCAGCTCCCGGTCGCTGTGGGCGCGGGGCGATCTGCCGCAGCTGAGATAGACGATGGCCTCCAGCAGATTGGTCTTTCCCTGGGCATTTTCGCCGTAGATCACGTTGCAGACGGGATCAAAGCGAAGCGTCTGATCCCCGTAGTTGCGAAAGCCCTCCAGCCGCAGCTCATCGATCCGCATAGGAAACCGCGTAGTGCACGCCGCCGGCAAGCACGTCGTCGCCGGGACGGATCTTCTTTCCCCGCTGGGTGCACACGGCGCCGTTCACCTGGACCTCGCCGCCCTGCACCATCAGCTTGGCCTCGCCGCCGGTGGACGCCGCGGCCGCCAGCTTCAAAAGATCCTGCAGCTTGATATATTCGGTTGTGATCTCGATCACGTTCATATGGATGTTCCTTTTCTTATTGCGCCTTCAGACGGACCGGCAGCACCATGTAGAGGAAGTTTTCGCTGCCGTCCACGGGAGTGATGATGCAGGGGGAGATGCCGGTGTTCATCTCCATCTTGACCTTTTCCGCCGGCGCATAGCGCAGGGCGTCCATCAGATACCGGTTGTTGAAGCCGATCTCCAGGCCCGTGCCGTCGCCGCTGATGGGGCAGATGTCCTTGGCCTCGCCGTTGCCGGTCCTGGCGGACAGATAGACCCGATCCAGGTCGAAGAGACAGCGCACCGGGCTCTTGAGCTTCTCGCTGATCACCACGCTGACGCGGTCCAGGCTCTCCATCAGGGCCTTGGTATCCGCCTCCACGCAGATGGGATTGGAGCGGGGGATGGCGTTCCTGTAGTCCAGGAACTCTCCCTCCAGCCGGCGGCAGATCAACTGGGTATCGCCGGTCTCAAAGAGCAGATGACGCTTGCCCTGGATGATGGTGATCAGCTCGTCGCTGTCGTCGCAGATGTTCTCCACTTCCTTCAACGCGGCGCCCGGCGCCACGAAGCGGAAGGCGCCGCCATCGATCTTCTCCAGGGGCTCCCGGCGCAGCGCCAGGCGAAAGCCGTCCACGGACACCACCGTCAGCCCGGTATCGCCGATCTCAAAGAGGGAGCCGGTGTGAACGGGACGGCTCTCGTTGGTGGACACGGCAAAGCTGGTCTCGTTGATCATGGCCTTCAGCGTCTTCTGCTGGATGCAGACGGAATACTCGTCGTCCACGTCGGGCAGCTCGGGGTAGTCGTCGGCGCTGAGACCCAGGATATAAAAGCTGGCGTCTCCGCAGGTCAGATGCACCGTCAGATTTTCGTCGGCGGAAAAGACCACCACGTCGTCCGGCAGCTTGCGGATGATGTCGTTGAACAGGCGGGCCGTCAGCACGATGCGGCCGGGCTCGTGGATCTCGGCGGAGAAGGCGGTGCGGATGCCGGTCTGCATATTGTAGCCGGAGAGGGTCAGATGGTCGTCGCCCTCCAGCAGGATCCCCTCCAGGGCGGGAATGGAGCTCTTGGCGGAAACAGCGCGGGAAGCGGTGGCGGCAGCCGCCTGCAGGAGCGCTTTTTCACAGGAAAATCGCAGCATGGTGATCACGGTCCTTTCTGTTCTATGAAAAAATAAAGTCGTTTTTCTATGAGAATGAAAATAAGTTATCTTATTTTTTAGTAACAAAAGAAGTAGAGGGAAAATATGTGGAAAGAGGAGGAAAGGCGCTGCAGTCACAGGAAAAAAGATGCACAACGCTCCGTGGAGCTTTCAGAGGGTTTTCCACGAAAAAGGAGGGCCCTTGTTTTTTACACACGCTTTCCCCGTGAAATCCACGGAAGCTTGTGGATTTTCTCAGTGCCGGGCGTTGATGTTGGAGATGATCTCATTGATGGTCTCCTTGAAGGAGGGATCCGTGCGCAGCTTCTGCTGTACCTTTTTCAGGGAGTACAGCACGGTGGTGTGGTCCTTGCCGCCGAACTCCCTTCCGATCTCCGCCAGGGGGATCTTCACCATGTCGCGGATCAGGTACATGGCTACCTGCCGGGCAATGGCCACACCGTGGCTCTGGTTGCTGCCCCGCAGGGTTTCCTCGTCGATGTTGTAGTACTTGCAGATGTGCTGGATGATAACGGAGGGGGAGGGGACGCTGTCCTTCTCCAGCATGTCCTGAATGGCGCGGCTGACGGATTCCTCGTCCAGCTGTTTGCCCTCCAGGTCCCAGAAGGCGGAGATTTTGTTGAGGGTCCCCTCGATCTGGCGGACGTTGGAGGTGATATTCTCGGCGATGTAGTTGGTGACGCTGTCCGGCAGATCCAGATTCATGAAGGCGGCCCGGTTTTTGATGATGGCCAGGCGGGTCTCATAGTCCGGCGGCGTGATATCCGTCATCAGGCCCCACTCGAAGCGGGTGCGCAGCCGGTCGTCCAGCAGGGTCATCTCCCGGGGCGGACGGTCGGAGGTGAGGACGATCTGATGGCCCGCCTCGTGGAGGGAGTTGAAGGTGTGGAAAAATTCGTTCTGCACCTGCTCCTTGCCCGCCACGAACTGGATATCGTCCACCAGCAGCAGGTCGGCGTCCCGGTATTTGGCCCGGAATTCGCTGCCCCGGCCGGCGCGGATCAGCTCCACGAACTCGTTGATGAAGTCGTCGCCCTTGATGTAGACGATCTTCTGGGCGGGAAACAGCTTGTGGCGCAGGTGGGAGATAGCATAGAGCAGGTGGGTCTTGCCCAGGCCGCTGTCTCCGTAGATCAGCAGGGGGTTGTAGGTCCTGCCGGAGGTGGCCTCCGCCACGGCGTGAGCGGCGGAATAGGCCATGATGTTCTGGGGCCCGGTGACGAAGGTCTCAAAGGTGAAGCCATCGCTGCCCTCGGGCCCGCCGGGGTGGTCCGGCCGGACGCCGTGATAGGCCGCCAGCATATCGTCGTCCAGCAGCTTGACCTCCAGATCCGTGGAGAAGATATCCTTCAGTTCCGCCTTGATGTGCTGCAGATAGCTCTTTTCAATGACGCTTTTCTTAAAGGTGTTGCTGCAGTGGAGGACGAAAGCGGAGTCCTCCATGGTGACGACCTCCACCTCGTCGAACCAGGTGTTGACGGTGGTATCAGACAGCTTTGTGCGCAGGCGGGCCACCACGGCCGCCCATACGTCTGCGTAGGAATTCAAAGCGTTTCTCCCCTTTCCCGTGATCTGCCGTTCTCTCTGTGCCGGCGGAAAAGGCCATGCTCCGCCAGCGTAAATTTTCACATATATTTTAGCAAAAAAGGCGGAAAAAGTCTATAGTTATATATTAAATATAGGTATATTTTTTTCACAGTCTGTGGAACACAAGATGTATAGATTTTTGCCGGAAGAACACACAAGATACGGTGTCCGGCAGGCAAAAAACAGGCGAGAGGGGCGGGGAAAGCGGAGCGGGGGGCCGGGAAACTTTGTGTTGACACGGCCTGACGGCTTCTGTATAATAACCATTACGCTGTTTAAAAATGGCGTATCATGCGTCGACTGCGGCAGAGGGCTCCGGCCCCTGCTGTCGAGTATAGGCGGAGAGAGGGATTTCCGCCGGACGAATCATAAGAGATGGAGGTGTCACAATGTTCCGTACCTATCAGCCCAAGAAGCGCCAGCGCTCCAAGGAGCACGGCTTCCGCAAGAGAATGGCCACCAGCAACGGCCGCAAGGTCCTGGCCCGCCGCCGCGCGAAGGGCCGCGCCCGCCTGACCCACTAAGGGGAGACGGAAGGTGCAGCGCACAGCCAACATCTGAGCAGAAACAGGGACGGTGAGAAGGGGGAACCTGCCGTCCCTTGCCGTCTATCCCGCGACGGCGGGAAGAGGAGGTCCCATGCGAGCAGAAACCACGGTAAAAGAGAACCACGAGTTCCGCAGGATCTACCGCAAGGGCAGATCCGCCGTATCGGCCTGCATGGTGGTCTACTGCCAGAAAAACCGCCAGGGCAGGAGCCGCCTGGGCGTCACGGTCAGCACCAAGCTGGGCAAGGCCGTGGTGCGCAACCGGGTCCGCCGCCAGCTGCGGGAGATCTACCGCCTGCACCGGGAGGAGATGAAGCCGGGCTACGACGTGATCGTGGTGGCCCGCGTCCGCGCTGCCCACACCGCATATCAGAAGCTGGAGGCGTCCTATCTGGAGGCCGTCAGACAGCTGGATCTGTGGAAGGAGATGGAGCCTTGAAAAAGCCCATGCTCTCGGCGATCCGCTTCTATCAGCGGTCCATATCGCCCGCATTCCCGCCCCGCTGCCGGTATATTCCCACCTGTTCGGAATACGCGGCGGAGGCCATCGAAAAGTACGGCGCAGCCAGGGGGGGCCTGTTGGCCGCCAAACGATTGCTGCGCTGCCACCCGTTCCACAAGGGCGGGTACGATCCTGTCCCCTGAGGGCAGGAGTTCCCCGAACCTCGTTCCATTTGAAAGACAACGGAGGTAAACACTACATGTTTGGACAACTGGGATATTATATCTGTATTCCCTTTGCGTGGCTGACCCGCCTGTTTTACAGCGTCACGGGCTCCTACGGCCTGGCCATCATCCTCTTTACGCTGGTGGTCAAGCTGATCCTGCTGCCCTTCCAGCTCAAGAGCAAGAAGAGCATGCTGCGCATGAACCGGATGCAGGGAAAGATCAAGGATATCCAGACCCGCTTTGCCAACAACAAGCAGCGCCAGCAGCAGGAGATGGCGGATCTGTACGCCAGAGAGGGCGTCAATCCCATGTCGGGCTGTCTGTGGTCCTTTATTCCCTTCCCCATTCTGATCGCACTGTATTCCATCATCCGTATGCCCCTGCGCTACTTCATGACCATGTCCAACGAGACCATCGAGCAGGTGCGCAATCTGGCCACCTCCCTGGGCTATGTCGTGGCCGAGGGCCGCACCCAAGCCTACGAGCAGATCTATCTGGCCAAGTTCGTCCACGAGAATTGGAGCAGCTTTGCTGGCCAGTTCAAGGGCCTGATCGACCTGGACTACAACTTTATCGGACTGGATCTGGCCACCCGCGCCAGTGATATGACCAGCAAGTTCCCCGGCGGCGGCTGGGCCGTCTGGGGCATCATGCTGCTGCCGTTTATCGCCGCAGGCGCCCAGCTGCTGATGTCCGTCATCAGCATGAGAGCTACCGCCAACGCCAATTCCGGCGGCACCGGCAAGGCCATGATGTACATGATGCCCCTGCTGACCATCATGTGGGGCTTCATGTTCCCCGCCGCTCTGTGCATTTACTGGATCGCCAACGCCGGCTTCTCCGCTATCCAGGAGCTGATCCTGAACAAGAAGATGAACGCCATCCTGGACAAGGAGGAGACTGAGAAGGAGCGCGAGAAGCGCGAGAAGCGCTACGCCAAGTACGAGGAGCAGAAGGCCCGGATGCAGCAGGCCCAGGACAACGCCCAGCAGCGCAGCGGCGCACAGTCCCAGGGCAGCAAAAAGAAGCTGCAGCAGCGCAAGGAGGCCACCCGCAGCAGCGGCTCCAGCACCAACGAGAACGGACGGGTGGGCCAGCGGCCCTACGCCCGCGGCCGTTCCTACAGCGAGGACCATTATAAAGAATAAGGAGTTTTGTCTATGTATATCGACGTAACGGGCAAGACCGAGGATGAGGCCATCCGCAAGGCGCTGGAACAGCTGGGCATGGACCGGGACGACGTATCCGTGGAGATCCTGGAGCGCGCCAAGAGCGGTTTTCTGGGCTTCGGCAGCTCCCCCGCCCGGGTCCGCGTGACCTACGGGCCGGAGGAGTCCGACGTGATCCCGGAGCCTGTGAAGCCCATCCACAGGGAGCCGGAGAAGAAGGAGCCGGCCAGAGAGAGCGCCAAAAAGGCGCCGGAGAAAAAGGAGCCTAAGCCCCGCCCCGAGCGGCAGCCCAAGCAGGAGAATAAGCCGAAGCAGGAGAAGAAGCCCCGCCCGGAGAAGAAGCATGAGGAGCCCCGCGCCGCGGAAGCGCCGGCGGAGGACCTGCCCCTGTGCGAGGACGACAACGCCAAGGCCATCGTGAAGTTCCTGACCGGCCTGCTTGCACAGATGGAGAGCGAGGCCCAGGTGAAGGTCTATGAGACCGAGAAGGGCCGCTATCGCGCCATTCTGGAGGGCGACAAGCTGGGTCAGCTCATCGGCCGCCGGGGCGAGACCCTGGACGCCATCCAGCAGCTGACCAACTACGCCGTCAACAGCGGCGCCGACAAGCGCATCCGCATCCAGGTGGACGCCGAGAACTACCGCCGCAAGCGGGAGCAGAGCCTGGAGAGTCTGGCCCGCAAGACCGCCGAAAAGGCCAAAAAGTACCGCCGCAGCGTGACCCTGGAGCCCATGAACGCCTACGAGCGCCACGTGATCCACGCCGCCCTGCAGGACGTGGCCCAGATCACCACCTACTCCGTGGGCACCGAGCCCAACCGCCGCGTGGTGGTCTCCTACGACCGGGAGAAGAAATAAAGAAAAAGAGCAGCCACTTCGATCAAAACGAAGTGGCTGCTCTTTTACCATGTATTGTCTTTCCATAATACATGATAAAAAAATGATACAAGGAAGGCAAGAAGGAAGGTTATTATACTTCTGTTCCTTTCATAGCAATCGTTTAAGTGTTTTGCTTTACTCAGCTTATGCCTGCAGCCGCTCCCGGTATTTGGCTGTCAACTCCAAATACCCTCTCCGGTTATGAGCAATGCCTGCCCAGTCCAGAACAGCGGAGAGAACGAAAACGGGATCAAAGACGTAGTCTCCGAGTTCTTTTCCGGAATAGTTCTTGCCGATTGCGCCTACGACGGTATTTTCCTCGCAGCCCGGTTCCCCAAGTCTTGCCTGGCGCCCAAGGCCTTTCTTCGCCCGTCCGCTCTGCGACAGCAGAAGATCTACAATCACGTCAAACACTTCATAAGTATAGCTTGGCTTGATGGGAAGAGCGGCACAGGAGAAGGATCGTCCGTCTTTCTCTGCCAGTATTTCGTAGGAATTTCCGTTTATAGAGTGAACGATCGCGCGTCCGCCGGATTTCTTTAGTTTTGTTTTGATGATTTCCGACGCTTTCGCGCTCTGCGGGTCAGTAAACCAAAGATTCATGTTCATTTCCTCCTGCTCATCACTTTTGGATTCGAGTTGCTCAATCTCAAGAGCGATAAGAAGGTCCGAAAGCTTCTTTTTCGCCGCCGGATAGGAGAGGTTGAGCTCATTTTGCAGTAGACTGAGGTTTCCCCGGCATTGAAGAAAACAGAGAAGAAACGCGTTTTGATCCGCATCCAGCTTGTCAAACGGACTCAACGCGAAGTCGTTTTTTAATTCCAGCCCGCAGTCGGGACACTGGAGCGTTTTTATCTGTAATGTACCATGGCACGAAGGACACATTGTCAACAGTTTCATAGTTATTCCCTCCTTCTGGTAACAAGATAGCAAAATTAGAACACAATGTTAACATTAGAATTAAAAATTTTAATTCTAATTAACGATTATTTTTATCTAAAAAGTTGGCATTTCTCAAAAGAGGCGGACACACAGGATGTCGGAATCGCTGCCTCCTACGGAGAGAATACGGATTGCCGCGCCGCTTCGCGGCTCGCAATGACAGAAACGATACGGGTTTTTCCTGTCATTGCGAGGGGGGATAACGGCGGGGCGTCGGGGACGCCGCCCCCTACGAAGAAAACGACGCCGCCGGCCTCGCAGGGGCGGTCATAGCCCCGTCCCCTCATCCGTCGCCTGCGGCGACAGCTTCCCCCCAGGGGGAAGCCTTTGTCGATGCAGCAAATCGGGCAAAAATGTCGTAGGGGCGGACCTCCGTGTCCGCCCGGCGACAGGAGCAGGGGCGTTTGCATGATTGCCCGGGAGCGGCAGCGGGTCCAGAACGCAGATGTCATACGATTTTGATGCGACGACCGCCCGCGATCCGCAATCGCGGGGAAAACGGCAGCGATACGCGCCCGCAAACGGCGCGCAGGAAGTTCTTAGAAACAGCGTTTCTAAGCGGCCCTTTTGGTGACTTTTGGGGCCGGGGCCAAAAGTCACCCGCTCCCGCAGGAGCGGAACAAGCCCCGGGAAATGCGTAACACCCCCGGCAACAGGAGCAGCAGCGCGGCGGCGGGACACATAGGTCCCGCCCTACGGAGAGAATACGGATTGCCGCGCCGCTTCGCGGCTCGCAATGACAGAAAAGATACGCGTTTCTGTCATTCCGAGGAGCCAGTCCGCAGACTGGCGACGTGGGAATCCGTAATTCCATGAGGCTTATGTTACAACACAAAAAAAGCGCCGCCCCGGTGATGCCGGGGCGGCGCCGTTTATATGGATGCGTTTTTTGCCGGGATGTTGTCCCTTACAGGCCCTCCACGATGTCGCGGGTATCGCGGGCGATGACCAGCTCCTCGTTGGTGGGGATGACCATGACCTTGACCTTGCTGTCCTCGGTGGAGATGAAGATGTCCTCGCCGCGCTTCTTGTTGCACTCGGGGCAGATCTCGATGCCCAGATAGGTGAGGTACTTGCAGATCTCGGCACGGGTGGTGGCGCTGTTCTCGCCGATGCCGGCGGTGAAGATGATGCCGTCCACGCCGTTCATGGCGGCCACGTAGGAGCCCACGGTCTTGGCCACGGCGTAGTGGAACATATCCAGCGCCAGGCGGGCCCGGTCGTTGCCCTGGTTGGCGGCCACGTCCAGATCACGGAAGTCGGAGCTGACGCCGGAGACGCCCAGCACGCCGGACATCTTGTTGAGGATGGTGGTCAGTTCCTTGATGTTCTTGCCGGTGTTGGCGGACAGGTACTCCAGGATGGACACGTCGATATCGCCGCAGCGGGTGCCCATGGGCAGGCCGGCGATGGGGGTGAAGCCCATGGAGGTGTCCACGCTCTTGCCGCCGTCGATGGCGCAGATGGAGCTGCCGTTGCCCATGTGGCAGGAGATCAGCTTCAGCTCCTCGATGGGCTTGCCCATCATCTCGGCGGCGCGCTTGGAGACGTAGCGGTGGCTGGTGCCGTGGAAGCCGTAGCGGCGGACCTTCAGATCGGTGTAGTAGGAATAGGGGATGGGGTACATGAAGGCCTTGCCGGGCATGGTCTGGTGGAAGGCGGTGTCGAACACGGCCACCTGAGGCACGTCGCCCATGACGGCCTTGCAGGCGTTGATGCCGGTGATGTTGGCGGGGTTGTGCAGGGGAGCCAGGGGGATGCACTCGGCCAGGGCGTCCATGACGGCGTCGTCGATCCGGACGGAGCAGGCGAACTTCTCACCGCCGTGCACCACGCGGTGACCCACGGCGCCGATCTCGCTCATGCTCTCCACCACGCCGTACTCCGGAGAGGTCAGCTTCTCCAGCACGGCGGCGATGGCCTCGGTGTGGGTGGGCATGGGCACGTCCTCGTTGAACACGGGGCGGCCGTTCTGGGGCTTGTGGGTCAGGTGGCCGTCGATGCCGATGCGCTCGCACAGGCCCTTGGCCAGGAGCTTCTCGCCCTCCATGTCCAGCAGCTGATACTTCAGGGAGGAGGAACCGCAGTTGATAACCAGGATCTTCATAAAAATACCCTCTCTTATCATAAAATTTCGGTAAGACCAGTATAAAAGACCGAAAGCGCTTTTGCAAGGGGTACGGACAAGTTTTTACGTAAGCTCCAGCACGACGGGGCAGTGATCGCTGCCGAAGACCTCCGTGCGGATCTCCGCCGCGGCGATCCGGGGCCGCAGCCGGTCGGAGACGATGAAGTAGTCGATGCGCCAGCCGGCGTTGTTCTCCCGGGCCCGGAAGCGGTAGCTCCACCAGGAGTAGACGCCGGTCACGTCGGGATAGAGGAAGCGGAAGGTGTCGGTAAATCCGGCGGCGAGCAGCTCGGTCATCTTGGCGCGCTCCTCGTCGGAGAAGCCGGCGTTGCCACGGTTGGCCTTGGGATTCTTCAGGTCGATCTCCTCGTGGGCCACGTTCAGGTCGCCGCAGTACACCACCGGCTTGACCCGATCCAGCGACTGGAGATAGGCCCGCAGGTCGTCCTCCCACAGCATCCGGTAGTCCAGGCGGCGCAGGCCGTCCTGGGCGTTGGGGGTGTAGCAGCAGACCAGGTAGAAGTCCGGGTACTCGGCGGTGATGATCCGCCCCTCGTGGCGGTGGATGTCCTCGCCGAAATCGCAGGTGACGGACAGGGGCTCGGTCCTGGTGAGGATGGCCGTGCCGGAATAGCCCTTCTTGTCGGCGGAGTTGAAATAGCGGTGATAGCCCGGCAGCTCGAACACCGCCTGCTCCGGCTGCAGCTTCGTCTCCTGCAGGCAGATCACGTCCGGGTCCTCGGAGCGGACGTAGTCCAGAAAGCCCTTGCCGAGACAGGCCCGCAGGCCGTTGACGTTCCAGGATACCAGCTTCACGGAAACGCCTCCTTTCGTTGCATAACATAAAAATGATACCATACTTTTATCGAAAAACCAAGGCGGAAGTTGACAAGATGGGGAAGATGTGATACATTTTCTCTCACGAAAGGCAATGATGGGAAGAGTAACCGGCCCAGGCCGCCCCAGAGAGTCCGCGCAGGGTGCAAGCGGATGCGGAGGAAGCCGGTGAACATGGCCCCGGAGCCGTCCGGTCGAGCGCAGGGCGTAAGGCCGGAACGGGAGCGCCCGTTACCGCGCGGGGGTGTGATGGCACCCCGTGAGGCCCCCTTCCGCGAGGCGGGGGCGAACCAAGGTGGTAACGCGGCCTTTTGCCGCCCTTGACGGATCGCTGGATCGTCAGGGGCGTTTTTGTTTTGTAAACGCCGCAACCATCGCCGCACTTCGAGACATAATAAATTGGGCCGCCCTTCCATCCGGGGCGGCGGAACAGGAGATAACCTCATGGAACAGAAGAAATTCTACATCACCACGCCCATCTACTACCCCTCCGACAAGCTGCACATCGGCCACACCTACTGCACCGTGGCCACCGACGCCATGGCCCGCTACAAGCGGCTCACCGGCTGCGACGTCATGTTCCTCACCGGCACCGACGAGCACGGCCAGAAGATCGAGACCAAGGCCAAAGAGGCCGGCGTCACCCCCCAGCAGTTCGTGGACCGCATCGTGGAGGGGGAGAAGGGCGTCAAGGACCTGTGGAAGCTGATGAACATCTCCAACGACAGGTTCATCCGCACCACCGACGGCTATCACGTGAAGGCCGTGCAGCGCATTTTCCGGAAGATGTACGACAACGGCGACATCTACAAGGGCGCCTACAAGGGCAAGTACTGCACCCCCTGCGAGAGCTTCTGGACCGAGAGCCAGCTGGTGGACGGCAAGTGCCCCGACTGCGGCCGCCCCGTCCAGGACGCCGAGGAGGAGGCCTACTTCTTCCGCCTGAGCAAGTACGCCGACCGGGTCCGCCACCTGTTGGAGGACACGGATTTCCTGCAGCCCCGGTCCCGGGTCAACGAGATGGTCAACAACTTCATCAAGCCCGGCCTGGAGGATCTGTGCGTCAGCCGCACCAGCTTCACCTGGGGCGTGCCGGTGGATTTCGACCCCGGCCACGTGGTCTACGTGTGGGTGGACGCCCTGTTCAACTACATGACCGCCCTGGGCTATGAGAACGACGAGCACGACGATCTGGCCCGCTACTGGCCCGCCGACGTCCACATCGTGGGCAAGGAGATCGTGCGCTTCCACTCCATCATCTGGCCCGCCATGCTGATGAGCGTGGGCGAGCCCCTGCCCAGGCACGTCTACGGCCACGGCTGGCTGGTGTTCAACGGCGGCAAGATGAGCAAGAGCCTGGGCAACGTGGTGGATCCCTACCTGCTGGCGGAGCGCTACGGCGTGGATACGCTCCGGTTCTTCCTGCTGCGGACCTTCCCCTTCGGCTCCGACGGCAATTTCTCCAACGAGCTGCTGATCAACACCATCAACGTGGACCTGGCCAACTGCCTGGGCAATCTGGTCAGCCGCACCACCGCCATGGTGGAAAAGTACTTCGGCGGCACCCTGCCCGCGGAGCGGGAGGACGACAAGGCCGACTGCGAGCTGAAGAAGCTGGCCTGCGCCCTGCGGGACCGCTACGAGGCGGAGATGGAGAAGCTGCAGTTCCAGAACGCCCTGGCCGAGATCTTCAAGGTGCTGGACCGGGCCAACAAGTATATCGATGAGAACGCCCCCTGGGTCCTGGCCAAGGACGAGGGGAAGAAGATCCGTCTGGCCACGGTGATGTACAACCTGCTGGAGACGGTGCGCATCTGCACCACCCTGCTGCTGCCCTTTATGCCCGAGAGCTGCGAAAAGATCTTCGCCGCCATCGGCGCCTGCCCGTGCTGCCGCGGCTGGGAGAAGGCCAACCAGTGGGGAGCCCTCCGGGCCGACGCCACGGTGGCCAAGGGAGAGGTCCTGTTCCCCCGCATCGACGCGGAGAAGGAGCTGGCGGAGCTGGCCGCCATCCAGGAGGCCCAGAAGAAGGCCGCCCTGCCCGCTGTGGAGGTGGACCCCCTGGCGGAGGAGACCGTGGACTTCGACACCTTCTGTAAGTGCGATCTGCGGGCCGTGAAGGTCAAGGCCTGCGAGGCCGTGAAAAAGAGCGACAAGCTGCTGAAATTCACCCTGGACGACGGCAGCGGCGCCGACCGGATCATCCTCTCCGGCATCCGGAAGTTCTACGAGCCGGAGCAGCTGATCGGCAAGACCGTGGCGGCCATCGTGAATCTGCCGCCCCGGAAGATGATGGGCCAGCTCTCCTGCGGCATGCTGCTCTCCGCCGTCCACAAGGAGAAGGGCGAGGAGAAGCTGCAGCTCATGCTGGTGGACGACGCCATCCCCGCCGGCGCCAAGCTGTGCTGAGTTTCGGCCAAAATCGATGATTCTGGCGACGCGATTCCCAATTAACTGAAAGGAGATCGGAACGATGAGCGAACTGACGTTTCTGGTGACGTATCACGCCAAGCCCGGCCAGCGGGAGGCCTTCCTGCGGGGTCTGGCGGCCAGCGGCGTGGTGGAGGAGATCCGCGCCGAGGAGGGCTGCCTCCAATACGACTACTACCTGTCCGTGAAGGACCCGGACGAGGTGCTGCTGGCGGAGCGCTGGACCTGCGCCGAGGCCCAGAAGGTCCACATGACCCGGCCCCACATGGCCAAGGTGCGGGAGCAGAAGGAGAAATTC
>JAFRSI010000089.1 GCA_017427645.1 Oscillospiraceae bacterium
CCTGTGAAGCAAAGGCCATCTCCATGTCCAGCTGGTAGAATTCGCCGGGGCTGCGGTCGCCGCGGGCATCCTCATCGCGGAAACAGGGCGCGATCTGGAAGTAGCGGTCAAACCCGGAAGTCATCAGCAGCTGCTTGAACTGCTGGGGGGCCTGGGGCAGGGCGTAGAACTTGCCGGGGTGCTTCCGGGCGGGCACCAGGTAGTCCCGGGCGCCCTCGGGGGAGGATGCGGTCAGGATGGGGGTGGTGATCTCCAGGAAGCCGTGGGCCATCATAGCGGAGCGCAGGGCGGCGATGACCTGGCAGCGCAGGATGATGTTGTTCTTCACCGCCGGGTTGCGCAGATCCAGGAAGCGGTACTTCAGGCGGGCGGTCTCGTCGGCCTCGCGGCTGCGGTTGATCTCAAAGGGCAGGCTGTTGTAGCGGCAGCGGCCCAGGACCTCGATTTTGCTGGGCACCACCTCGATCTCGCCGGTGGGCAGCTTGGCGTTCTTGCTGGAGCGCTCCCGCACCACGCCCTCCACGGAGATGGTGGACTCCTTGTTCACGTCGCGGATGGCGGCCATCATGTCCTCGCTCTCGATGACCACCTGGGTGGTGCCGTAGAAGTCCCGCAGGACCACGAAGGCGAAGTTGCTGCCCACGGTGCGGACGTTCTCCATCCAGCCCACGAGCTTCACCTGCCTGCCCACGTCGCCGAGACGCAGCTCGTTGCAGGTATGGGTACGCATTTGCATCATAACACGGTCTCTCCTTGTCGAAAATGATTGTGTTTTGTATTATAGAGGTTACGTTATACAAAAAGTAGTCGAGATCACCGCTCCAGGATCACGGCGCCGGTGTTCTTCTCCGCCAGACCGGCCCGGATGCGCGCCAGCGTCTCGTCAAAGGGCAGGGTGGTCTGCTGGCCGGAGGCCATGTCCTTGCAGGCCACCAGGCCCTTGGCGACCTCGTCGTCGCCCAGGAAGATCACGTAGGGGATGCCCTGCCTGTCGGCGTAGTTCATCTTGGCCTTGAATTTTTTGGCCTCGGTGTAGAGCTGGGTGCGGACGCCCGCGCCCCGCAGGGCGGTGGACAGGGCGATGGCCGGGGCCAGATCCTCCGTCATGGGCAGCACCAGCACGTCGGCGGGGGCGGTGGGCAGATCGTCGTTGAGCATGCCCTGCTCGCCCAGCACGTAGAACAGCCGGGTCAGGCCGATGGAAATGCCCACGCCGGGCAGCTGCTTGTCGGTGTAGTACTCGGCCAGGTTGTCGTACCGGCCGCCGGAGCAGACGGAGCCGATCTCCGGGTGATCCAGCAGGGTGGTCTCGTAGACCGTGCCGGTGTAGTAGTCCAGGCCCCGGGCGATGGTCAGGTCCACGGCGAAGTTCTCCTCCGGCACGCCGAAGGCCGCCAGGTACTTCACCACCGTCTTCAGCTCGGAGAGGCCGGCGTCAAAGAGCTCGTTGCGCCCGGCATAGGTCTCCAGAGCGGCCAGCACGTCGGCGTTGGCGCCGGAGATGGCGATGAAGGAGAGGATCTCGCCGGCCTGCTGGGGCGTGAGGCCGCACTCCTCCGTCAGGCAGAGGCCCACCTTCCCGACGCCGATCTTGTCCAGCTTGTCCACCGTGCGCATGATATCCGCACAGCGTGCGCTCAATCCCATCATGGCGTAGAAGCCGTTGAGGATCTTCCGGTTGTTGACCCGGATCTGGAAGCGGCGCAGGCCCAGAGTGGTGAAGGTCTGGTAGATGATGGCGGGGATCTCCGCCTCGTTGATGATGTCCAGCTTCCCGTCGCCGATCACGTCGATATCGGCCTGGTAGAACTCCCGGAAGCGGCCCCGCTGGGCCCGCTCGCCCCGGTAGACCTTGCCGATCTGATAGCGGCGGAAGGGGAAGGACAGCTCGTTGTAGTGCAGGGCCACGTATTTGGCCAGGGGGACCGTCAGATCAAAGCGCAGGCTCAGATCGCTGTCGCCCTTGGTAAAGCGGTAGATCTGCTTCTCCGTGTCGCCGCCGCCCTTGGCCAGCAGCACCTCGCTGGACTCGATGATGGGGGTGTCCAGGGGCGTAAAGCCGTAGAGGGAGTAGGTGCGGCGCAGGATCTCCATCATCCGCTCCATCTGCTGCTGCGGCCGGGGCAGCAGCTCCATAAAACCGGACAGGGTCCGGGGCTTCAGTTTCTCCATGCGTATCTCTCCTTGCTTGGGCCCGAAGGCCGCCGAAAAATGGTAGGGTCGAAAAAGAAAAGAACGCTCTCGTCCCTCCTTTGGGACGAGAGCGTTGCGTCAACACTTCGTGGTGCCACCCAAATTCAGTCCGCGATGCGGGCCCTTTTGCGCTCCGTTGATACGGGGAGCGTGCCGTGAGTGTTTCCACTCCCGCTCAAGAACCGTCTTCCCCCCGTCGCCGCAGCGCGCTTGCAGCCGAAGGCGCGCCTCTCTGGGCCGGTGTTGCGGAGCTACTCCTGTTCTCTCGTAGCGGATACAGCCGGGAACGGCTGCGCTATTGAAACCCTATTGTATGCAGTTTTGGGAAAAATGTCAAGCGGTAAAGGGCTTGGTTTTGGGATTGACGATGTCGCGCCAGTCCAGATCGCCCCGGGCCAGGCCCAGCACCAGCATTTCGGCGGTGGCCACGTTGCTGGCGAAGGGGATGTTGTTCTTGTCGCACAGCCGGGCGATATAGAGGATGTCGTCGTGAATGGTTTTGGCGGAGGGATCGTTGAAGCAGAGCACCAGGTCGATCTCGTTGTAGGCAATGCGCGCGGCGATCTGCTGTCCGCCGCCGTGGGCGAAGGACAGGAAGCGGTGGATGGGCAGGCCGGTGGCCTCGGAGATCTGCTGGCCGGTGGTGGCCGTGGCGCAGAGGGTGTGATGGGCCAGGATGCCGCAGTAGGCGGTGCAGAACTGGACCATGAGCTCCTTCTTGTTGTCGTGGGCGATGATGGCGATATTCACAGATGATCGTCTCCCTTCTTCTGTGGGGTTATATTCTCATCAGGGGGACGCGGCGTCCCGCGATGCGTTTGGCGATGTTATCATAGGCCCGGGCGGCGTAGTCGTTGATCTCCCGCAGGGGAATGCCCCGGTTCAGGGCGTAGGACAGGTCCCGATCCTCCGGGATCACCCCCAGCAGGGGGAGTCCGGCGGTATCGATGGCGTCGTCGATGGTGGTGTGGAGGGCCCGCAGCATACGGCGCTGCACACGGCCCACCACCAGATGTACGCTGCCGGCGGGGAAGCGCTGCAGCTCCATCACTGTGCGCTGGGCGTCCCGCAGGGCGCTCTGGTCCGTGGTGGTGACCACCACGGCGCTGTCGGCGTAGTCCACCGCCATGTGGAAGCCCAGACCCAGGCCGGCCGGGGCGTCCACCAGACAGTAGTCGTATTCGGAGCGGATCAGGCGGAAGAGGGCGCCCATCTGCCGGGGCGTATAGGGGGGGCGGCCGTCGGAGACCGGAGCGGTCAGAAGGGCCAGCTTGGGGTACTTCCGATGGTTCACCGCCGCCTCCGCCAGGGTGCAGCGGCCCTCGATCACGTCGGAAAAGTCCATCAGGGCGCTGTCGCTGAGGCCCAGCGCCAGATCCAGATTGCGCAGGGTGATGTCGCAGTCCAGGCACAAAACGCGATAGCCCAGCGCCGCCAACGCCAGGCCGGTGTTGGCGGTGAAGGAGGTTTTGCCGGTGCCTCCCTTGCCGGAGACGACTGCGATGATCTTACCCATAGTGTACCTCAATTCACGCAAGCGGATTCTTTTTGATCTTTGCAAAGGGACGGGGATAGGCGGAAGGCGTGGGGCGGACCTTGTCGATGATCACCACCCGATGCTTCACGTCGGTGGTGGGGACGGCGTAATCCCGGATCTCCCGGATCCGGCCGCCCAGCTTGCCGATGGCGCCCCGGGCTGCGGCAATCTCCGCATCGGAGTCCACGGCTTTCATGGCCAGGAAGCTGCCGCCCACCCGGACCAGGGGCAGCGTCAGCTCGGACAGCACGTTCAGCGCGGCCACCGCCCGGGATACGGCCAGGTCGAAGCTCTCCCGGCGGTCCGCGGCGAACTCCTCCGCCCGGGCGTGGACGGCCTCCACCCGCTCCAGACCCATTTGAGCGCAGGTCTGGCGCAGGAAAGTCACCCGCTTGCCCAGGCTGTCCAGCAGCGTCAGGTCGAAGTCCGGCTCCAGCAGGCGCAGGGGCACGCCGGGAAAGCCGGCACCGGTGCCCACGTCTACCACGGAGCGGCCCCGGAAATCCGCCATGGTCAGCAGACAGGCGGAGTCCAGCAGATGCAGCGCGGCAAAATCCGCGGGGTCGGTGATGGCGGTCAGGTTCATGACCTTGTTCTTCTCCAGCACAGCCCCGGCGAATTCCGCCAGCCGGGGGGCGGCGTCAGCGGGAAGACCCAGCTGCGCCAGCCCCTCGGTCAGGATGTCGGTCATTACTTGCCTTCCTTCAGCAGATCGCGGATCTCACCCAGCAGCTCCTCGGTGGTGGGGCCGGCGGGGGCGGGCTCCGGAGCGGGCTCGGGAGGTCTCTTCATCTTGTTGATGCCCTTGACCACCAGGAAGAGCACCAGCGCGATGAGGATGAAGTTGACGATGGCGCCCACGAAGGTGCCCAGGCCGAGGACCAGCGCCTCGGTGCCGGCGGCCTCGTCGGCGGCGCGCAGGGTGATGTTCAGCGCGTCGGTGTTGGGCGCGCCGAAGATCCACGCCAGCAGCGGGGTGATGACGCTGCCCACCAGAGCGGTTGTGATCGCGCCGAAGGCAGCGCCGATCACAACGCCGATGGCCATATCCACCACGTTGCCGCGCATGACAAATTCCTTGAATTCCTTTGCCATCTTTTTCATGATAGGGCCTCCTTTTTGATTACATTTTGTATATTATCATAGCGATAATACAAATTGTTTTTACTTTTTGGGGATCAAGCGGTCCTTTCCGCCCATGTAGGGCTGCAGGGCCCGGGGGATCAGAACGGAGCCGTCGGCCTGGAGATTGTTCTCCAGGAAGGCGATCAGCATGCGGGGCGGGGCCACCACGGTGTTATTCAGGGTGTGGGGCAGGTACATTTTGCCGTCGGCGCCCTTGACGCGGATCTTCAGGCGGCGGGCCTGGGCGTCGCCCAGGTTGGAGCAGGAGCAGACCTCAAAGTACTTCTGCTGGCGGGGGGACCAGGCCTCGATGTCGCAGGACTTGACCTTCAGATCGGCCAGGTCGCCGGAGCAGCAGTCCAGTTGCCGGACGGGGATGTCCAGGGAGCGGAACAGCTCCACGCTGTAGCGCCACATCTTCTCATACCAGGCCATGCTGTCCTCGGGCCGGCACACCACCACCATCTCCTGCTTTTCGAACTGGTGGATGCGGTAGACGCCCCGCTCCTCGATGCCGTGGGCGCCCTTTTCCTTGCGGAAGCAGGGGGAGTAGGAGGTCAGCGTCTGGGGCAGCTTGTCCTCCGGCAGGATCTGGTCGATGAACTTGCCGATCATGGAGTGCTCGCTGGTGCCGATCAGATAGAGGTCCTCGCCCTCGATCTTATACATCATGGCGTCCATCTCGGCAAAGCTCATGACGCCGGTGACCACGTTGCCCCGGATCATGAAGGGGGGAATGCAGTAGGTAAAGCCCTTGTCGATCATGAAATCCCGGGCGTAGGCGGTCACGGCGCTGTGGAGGCGGGCGATGTCGCCCAGCAGATAGTAGAAGCCGTTGCCGGAGACCCGGCCGGCGGCGTCCATATCCACGCCGTCAAAGCGCTCCATGATCTCCGTGTGATAGGGGATCTCAAAGTCGGGCACGCGGGGCTCGCCGAAGCGCTGGACCTCCACGTTGCAGCTGTCGTCGGGGCCGATGGGCACGCTGGGATCGATCATCTGGGGAATGGCCATCATGATCTTGTTCAGCTGCTGGGCGGCCTGGTCGATGCGGGCATCCAGCAGGACCATCCGGTCGGCATTTGCCTTCACAGCAGCATTATTTGCGTCGATTTGTGCCTGAATTTCGGCCTTTTTGGCCTCATCCGTGCACTTTTTCAGCTGTCCGTACAGGGGGCCGTTGGCCTTGCTGAGCTTGTTGCGCTCGGCCTTCAGGGTCTCGGTCTCCGCCATGGCGGCGCGCCGCTCGGCGTCCAGGGCGATGGCCTCGTCCACCAGGGGCAGCTTGGCGTTCTGGAATTTTTTCCGGATGTTCTCCTTGACCAGCTCCGGATTTTCCCGCAGAAAGCGGATATCAAGCATAGGGTCTTCTCTCCTTCGTGAATCTGGCGCGACAAGGGGCGCGTCAGTGTTTTCTCATGGTATACAGGGCGTCCAGCAGGGCGTTCAGATCGTTCAGATCGTAGTATTCCAGCTCGATCCGGCCCTTTTTCCGCCCGCCGACGATGCGGCAGCCCCGCCCCAGCCGGTTGCTGAGCTCCCGGGCGGCCTCCTCGGCGTAATCCACCGTGATGCCGGTGGTGGGCCTGCGCCTGGTGCGCTTCTCCGCCGTCAGCTTTTTTACCAGCAGCTCCGTCTGGCGGACGGACAGATCATTTTTCAGCACGGTGGCGGCGGCGGTCTCCTGCACGGCGGCGGGCAGAGGCAGCAGCGCCCGGGCGTGACCGCCGGAGAGCTTGCCGTCCTCCACCAGTGTGCGGACGGCGGGGGTCAAATTCAGCAGGCGCAGGGCGTTGGCCACGGCGCTGCGGGATTTTCCCACCTGTCGGGCGGCCTGTTCCTGAGTGAGGCCGTACTGCTCCACCAGGGTCCGGTAGCCCTCCGCCTCCTCCATGGGATTCAGATCCTCCCGCTGGAGGTTCTCGATCATGGCCAGCTCCATGGCCTTCCGGTCGTCGGCCTCCACCACCACGGCGGGAACCTCGGTGAGTCCGGCCATCCGGGCGGCCCGCCAGCGCCGCTCGCCGGCGATGATCTGGTAATAGCCGGACTGGAGCTTGCGGACCATCAGAGGCTGCAGGATACCGTGCTGGCGGATGGAATCGGCCAGATCGGCCAGAGAATCCGGGTCAAACTGCTTGCGGGGCTGGGAGGAACAGCTCTCCACCTGGGAGATGGGGAGATATTGACGCTCCTTTTCCTCCTGTGCGTCCATGAAGTTGTCGCCCAGAAGGGCGCCCAGGCCCTTTCCCAGGCCTTTGGATGAACTTGTCACAGGAATTCACTCCTTTCAGGTGTTCTTTTTCAGGAATTCGGCGGCCAGCGCGGTGTAGGCCTCCGCACCGCGGCAGGTGCGGTCATAGGCGGTGATGGGCTTGCCGTGGCTGGGCGCCTCGCTGAGGCGCACGTTCCGGGGCACCACCGTGCTGTAGACCTTGCCGGGGAAGAATCGCTTGACCTCCTGGGCCACCTGGATGGCCAGATTGGTGCGCCCGTCGAACATGGTCAGCAGCACACCCTCCAGGGTCAGCCCCGGGTTCATGCCCCGCCGGACCACCCGGACCGTGTTCATCAGGTCGCTGAGGCCCTCCAGAGCGTAGTATTCCCCCTGAACCGGCACCAGCAGAGAATCCGCGGCGCACAGGGCGTTCAAGGTCAGCAGCTCCAGGGAGGGAGGGCAGTCGATAAAAATGAAATCGTATTCCCCGGAGATCTGCTCCAGGGCCTTTTTCAGCAGGAATTGGCGGTCCGCCAGCTCGATCATCTCGATACCGGCGCCTGCCAGGGCCTTGCTGGAGGGCAGCACGTCGCCGTAATGGGTGGAGATGACGGCGGAGCGGACGTCCTTGCCGTTGATCAGCACGTCGTAGATGCCGTTGGACACGGATTTATCCACGCCCATACCGGAGGTGGCGTTGGCCTGGGGGTCGAAATCGCAGAGCAGGACCCGCTTGCCGGCCTGTTTCAGGGCCGCCGTCAGGTTTACGCAGGTGGTCGTCTTGCCCACGCCGCCCTTCTGATTGACGATCGCGATGATTTTTGCCACGGCCCGCCCCCCTTTCACCCAGTGATGCGCTGTCAAAATAACATATACAGTATATCACAAAGCGGAGATCATTCAATAGAAAATTTGCACGAATTTGAAAAAACTGTTGTTTCACGTGAAACAATGCAGAAAGAAGAAACGCCCCGTGTTTCACGTGAAACACGGGGCGTGGGTTCATGCAAGCAGGAGGCCGGAGACAGCCGGGACAGACAGGTGGAGCATTTGATCCCGGACAAAGAACTGCTGGCCGGTCAGTATATCGGCGGCCATGGTGCCGCGCCAGGGGAGCATCAGCTCCAGAGGGGCGTCGCCGGCGTTGAGCACCGCCAGCGTGACCTCGTCCTCTGCCTGGCGGCGGTAGACCAGCCCGCCGCCGCTGGCGTACAGATAGGAGATATCGCCGCGGCGCAGGGAGGGACGCTCCTTGCGGACGGCGCCCAGGCGGCGAAAATACCGCAGCAGGGCGCCGTCCTCGGCGCCCCAGGGGTAGGTCCCCCGGTTCAGAGGATCCTCAAAGCCCTCCATGCCGGCCTCGTCGCCGTAAAAAACGGTGGGGGAGCCGGGGAAGGTGTAGAGCAGGAGCGCAGCCAGGCGCAGCCGCACCGTGCCCCGGATGCGCTCAGCCGGAGTGAGCCGGTAGGCGGCGCGCTGCTCCTTGGTCTCCAGCGCCGTCTCCGGGGAGAGACCCAGCATGGTCAGGGTGCGGGGCGTGTCGTGGGTGCCCAGGATATTCAGGGCGGAGTAAAAGGCGGCGGGCGGGTAATTCTCCCGCAGGGTCTCCATGGCCTCCCGGAAATCGGCGGCGTCGCCGCCGGTGAGCCAGTTCAGCGCAGCGGCGCGGAAGGGATAATTCATCAGGCCGTTGGTCTCTCCGCCCAGAAGATAACGGCGGCGGCGGGAGTAGGCCACCTTGTTGCTGCCGTCCTCCCAGACCTCGCCCAGCAGGAAGCTGTCGGGGTTTTCCTCCGTCATCACCTGCCGGATCTCGGCGATGAAATCGTCCGGCAGCTCGTCCGCCACGTCCAGCCGCCAGGCGTCGGCCCCCAGGCGCATCCAGTGGCGGATCACGCTGTTCTCCCCGGAGATGATGAAGCGGCGGTAATCCGGGTCGCTCTCGTTGACGGCGGGCAGGGTGCGAATCCCCCACCAGGCGTCGTAGCTGTCGGGCCAGGGGTGGAAGGAGTACCAGGGGTAGTAGGGGGAGTCGGTGCTCTGGGCGGCGCCGGGCTGGGGATAGTGGCCCAGGGCGTTGAAATAGCGGCTGTTGGAGCCGGTGTGGTTGAACACACCGTCCAGCATGATCCGCATTCCCCGCCGATGGGCCTGTCGGCAGAGCTCGGCGAAGTCTGCCTCCGTGCCCAGCATGGGGTCGATGGCCAGATAGTCCGCCGTGTTGTACCGGTGGTTGGAGTCCGCCTCAAAAATGGGGCACAGATACAGGGTGGTCACCGACAGAGCGGCCAGCTCGTCCAGCTTGGAGATGATGCCCTGCAGACTGCCGCCGAAGAAATCCCGGTTGGCGATCTCGCCGTTTTCCTCCGGCTGATAGACGGGCTGCTCGTCCCAGTCCCGGTGTACCAGCCGGTTTCCGATCATGCCGCTGGGATCGGGAACGGAGAGACGGCAAAAACGATCTGGAAAAATTTGGTAAGTCACGCCCTCGCCGAACCATTGGGGCGTAAGGGATTGGCCGTCGTAGACGGTGAGCTGCCAGCGGTCCAGCTCCTGGCGGGAGCCGTAGCCGTTGCGGCCGAAATACACGTCAGAGCCGTCACGGCGGACGAAGCGGAAGGCGTACCAGACCAGGTCGGGCAGCGCCGGGGCGGTGAACTCCCCGGAAAACAGATCGCCCCGGCTGCCCGCATCCGGCAGCTCACAGGTCACCTCCTGGTCGGCAAATTCGCAGCAGGCCAGCAGCGTGCAGGCGACGAAGCCCTCTCCCGCCAGAGGGCGCAGGGTGAAGCGGACGCAGGTGCCGCAGGGCACGGCGCCGAAGGGGGTTTTGTAGCGGGAATCGCGGGGATCGAAAACAAAACGGTCAGACATAGAGGTATTCTCACTTCAAAAGCGTATTTTCTCCGATCACGTCGGCGGTGCTGTCGTCCCGGGAGAAGTAGGAGTTGATGATATCCACCACGGTGTTGCCCAGATGATAGCCGCCGCCGCCCTTCTCGATGACCAGGCCGATGGCGATTTCCGGGTTGTCGTAGGGGGCGTAGGCCACGAAAACGCCGTTGTTGATGGCGGTGCCCACCTGGGCGGTGCCGGTTTTGGCGGCGGCGGGGACCTGGCAGCGGCGGAACAGGCTGGAGACGTTGCCCTCCAGCACCAGATTGCGCATGCCCGTGGCCACGGCCTTCTTGGTGCTCTCGCTCATGGAGACGACGTTCAGCGGGGGCTCGTCGCAGACGAACTCCAGCTCGGAGCTGTCGTAGCTCTTCACGTCCTTGAGCAGATGGACCCTGTAGTGCTCTCCGCCGGAGGCCAGAGTGGCCACGTAGTTGGCCAGCTGCAGGGGGGAGAACAGGTTGTAGCTCTGGCCGATGGCGGCGGTGATGGTCTGGCCGTCGGTCCACTCCAGGCCGTGCTCCTCGGCGTACTGGGGACAGGCCAGGGCGCCGGCGCTGTCGCCGATCTCGATGCCCGTATGCTGACCCAGGCCGAACTGGGTGGCGTAGTCTGCCAGGGTATCGATGCCGGTGAGGCGGCCCACCTCGAAGAAGAAATAATTGCAGGACACGGTAATGGCCTGCATCACGTTGATGCTGCCGTGATTGCCGCCGTACATGCCGTAGATCCAGCAGGAGGGCTGGGGGAAAGCATAGTAGGTGTAGATGCCCTTGGTGCGGATGGTGGTGGTGGGGGTGATGACCCCGCTCTCCAGGGCGGCCACCGCCGTACAGGGCTTGAAGGTGGAGCCGGGGGCGTAGGTGCCGTCGGTGGCGCGGTTGAACATGGGCAGCCGGGGATCCTCCACCAGTTGATTGTAATCCCGGTTGAAGTTGGCCAGATCGTAGGTGGGATAGGAGGCCAGGGCCAGCACCTCGCCGGTGCCCACCTTGACCACGGCCACGCCGGCGCCGCGGGAGATGCCGTCCTCGGCGATCATGGCCTCCACGGTGCGCTTCAGCGTGTCCTCCACGTCCTGCTGCAGGTCGATATCCAGGGTCAGGGCCACCGTGCTGCCGGGCTGGGGCGGCTCGGTGTACAGCTCGCTGGTGATGCGGCCGTCGGCGTCGGTGGTGATGAGGCGGGTGCCGTCCACGCCGTGGAGATAGGACTCAAAGGCCTTTTCCACGCCGCTGGTGCCCACCAGGGCGTCCATGGAATAGCCCATTTCCTTGTAGGTGTCCCAGTTTTCGGCGTAAATAGGGGAGATCCGGCCCAGCACGTGGGCGGCGTAGGGGGTGTAATAGACCCGGGCGGAGGAGGTGCCGGTGGTGACGCCGGCAAACTGACCGTCCACGATCTGGCTGATGAGCTCCACGGACACGTCCTCGGCAAAGAGGTAGGGGGAGTGGACGGCCAGCTCGTAGCGGACGCCGATGATGAGGCGGGCCTCCCGATCCGACAGAGAGGAGGGGATGCCGAAAGCGCTGCGGAGCTTTGCGATCAGTTGCGGCGCGGTCAGGGTGGCCACAGAGGAATAGCCCAGCTTCCGTTCCTTGAGGAAGTTGGTAAAGGTCTCGCTGCCGGAGGAGGACAGATACTGGAAGGGGGCCTCCGCCGTCACGGGGAAGGAGTCGTTCCAGGTCACGTCGTTGTCCCGGCAGAGCCGGATCAGCCGGGCGATGGCCTCGTTTTCCTCGGCGTCGTCGGAAAAACCGCTGTCCGACAGGGTCAGCGTGTAGGTCAGGCGGTTGCCCACCAGCAGCTTGCCGTTGCGGTCCGTGATGACGCCCCGGGCGGCCTTGACCTGCTGGGTGGTGGCATAGCTGACGATGGACCGGGCCCGGTACTCGCTGCCGTGGACGATCTGCGTATTATATAAGGTAAAGAGGAACAGCAGCAGGACCGCGCCGAAGAGGGCGGCGATGCCCGCCAGCTTTCGCTTGAGGGGATTCTCGTTCATGGGGGACTCCTTTTGTCAGTCCGCGGGAAAACGGCGGTGGATCGGCCGAAAGAGGAAATAGACCAGGGGGAGGAGCGGCAGGGTCAGCAGGAGCTCCCGCCCCAGGATGAGAGCGGCGGCGCCCAGGTCGGACACGCCGCGATAGGTCAGGATCAGGATGTGGAAGGCCCCGTCCAGCAGAAGGGCCACCAGGGAGGTGACGGCCGCGCAGAAGAAGACGGAGGCGATCCAGTGGGCGGCGATCAGGCCGGAGAGGAAGGCGGCGGCCGTAAAGAGAACGGTGTAGAAGCAGGGGATGGGGGGATGCAGCGTCAGGTCGCAGATCACGCCGAAGACGGCGGCGGCCCACAGACTCTCCTGCCGGTCCTCCCAGGAGGCGGCCACGGCCACCATCATGGGGGGCAGAAAGGGGTGGACGCCCCAGATCCGGAGACGATTGAGGACCAGGGACTGCAGCAGGAGCAGCAGGATGGCGGCGCCGGCGTAGAACAGCCAGCGGGGGAAGGCGTTTCTCTGATTCATGCCGCGTCCCTCACTCCACGATGTCGAAGCCGGTGATGACAAAGACCTGGGCCAGGGCGTCGATCCGGGTATTGGGCGCCAGAATGGCGTATTGCCCCATGCCGCTGTCGTCGGTCAGGACCTCCTCCACGGTGCCGATGACCAGACCGGAGGGGTAATAGCCGCCCAGACCGGAGGTGACGATCAGATCGCCGTTGAGCAGGCCGCCCTGGATATAGTTCAGCCGCAGGCGGCCCTTGCTCATGAGCCGCAGGTCGCCGGAGGCGATGGCGGTCTCGTCGGTGCGCAGGACGGTGGCGCCCAGCCGGGATTCCACGTCCAGCAGCGTGGAGACGGTGCTCCAGTTGAGCCCGGCGTCGGTGATGATGCCCACCACGCTGCCGTATTCGTCCACCACGCAGTTGCCGATGGAAATGCCGGAGGAGGTGCCCTTGCTCAGCGTCAGGGTGGAGGCCCAGTTGGAGATGCTCTGCTCGGTGATATGGGCGCTCTCCAGGGTCAGATCCCGCCGCTGGCGGCGCAGATTCAGGACGTTGCGCAGCCGGGCGTTCTCCTCGCTGTCGGCCTCGGCCTGGCGGATGGACTCCTGGAGCCGGGCGTTCTCCCGGCGGAGCGCCTCGTTCTCCTTCTGCAGATCCTCGATGCTCTGAAAGTGGTCGCCGATCCCCTGGACCCAGCCGGAGACGGCGGCTCCCGCGCTGCGGAAGGGGGAGGCGATGACCCCGGCGGCGTTGGACAGGAAGCCGGAACCGCTGCCGAGGGCGGAGACAACACACAAGACCACCGCCACGATGGTGACGGCAGTCAGAAGAAGGATTCCGTTTTTGGTGAAAAAGCGCTTCATATCTACTCCTCAGCGGGGGGATGGGACAGCAGATAGACGCCGAAGGCGTGCAGCATCTGCTCCAGCAGGGCCACGGGCAGGCCCATGACGTTGAAAAAATCGCCCTCGATCCGGTCCACCAGCAGGGCGCCCTGGCCCTGGACGCCGTAGGCGCCGGCCTTATCCATGGGCTCGCCGCCGGCGATATAGGCCAGCAGCTCCTCCCGGGAGGCGGGGCGGAACCAGACCTGAGTGGACTGGGAGCGGGTGAGGACCTTCCGGCCCTGCCGCACGGTGACGCCGGTGCAGACGGTGTGACGCCGCCCCTGCAGATCGGTCAGCATCGCCAGTGCGTGGGCGGCGTCCCGGGGCTTGCCCAGGCGCTCGTCGTCCAGGAACACCATGGTGTCGGCGGTGATGACGATCTCATCCGGGTCGGAGGGGACGGCCAGGGACTTCTCCCGGGAGATATAGGCCACGATCTCCGGCGGCGTGAGATGGGCGGGATAGGACTCCTCCACCTGGGGGACGCGGACGGTGAAATCCCGGATGCCGATGCGGCGCAGCAGCTCCTGCCGGCGGGGGGAGCCGGAGGCCAGAACGATCCTTGCCACGGCGCTCACCGCCCGGTGGAGCCCAGGCCGCCGCTGCCCCGGGCCGTCTCGTCCAGTGTGTCCACAAAGGTCAGGGTGGGCTGCACCACCGGCACCACCATCAGCTGGGCGATGCGGTCGCCGGGCTGGACGGTATAGCTCTCGCCGGAGAAATTCACCAGGCCCACGCCGATCTCGCCCCGGTAGTCGCTGTCAATGACGCCCACGCCGTTGGACAGGGAGATCCCCTTTTTGATGCCCAGCCCGCTGCGGGCAAAGACCAGGGCCACGTAGCCCGGGTCCGGCAGGGAGATGGCCAGGCCGGTGGGGATCAGGGCCCGCTCTCCGGCGGCCAGGGTGACGGGTCCGTCCAGGCAGGCGCACAGGTCCATGGCGGCGGCGCCGGCGGTGGCGAAGCGGGGGGCAGAAATGTCCGCTCCGATCCGCGGGGACAGAGCTTTGATCTTCAGTTCCATAGAAAACAGCTCCCAGAATGAAAACGAATCGTATAATAAACAGAAGAAAATACAGATAGGATTAAAGAATCACTCGACGCCGCGGTAAAAGAGGCCGCGGGTATAGTTCTCAGGGGTCCAGTCGCTGCGGCCCAGGTAGCGCCGGAGCGCGGCCAGGCACTCCTCCGGAGATTCGGTGGTGAACCGCAGGCGGCCGTAGGCGAGGCCGCAGCGGAGATAGTCGGGCTTGTCGGCCAGGAAGAGGACCCGGCTGTTCTGGATCTCGTTGCGGCAGCCGTAGACGCAGCTCACCGGGAACTGTGCCCCGGTGCGGTCCGTCAGGGTGGAGCCAGCTCCGTGGGAGCAGCCCGCCCGGTTGGCAGTGACGCAGTTCTCCGTGATCATCAGAGGCAGGCGGCCGTAGATCACGGCCTCGCAGGGCAGATACTTTTTCAGATCCCGGATCTGCTGGTGGCGCAGCTCAAAGGAGACGGCGGCGCTCCGGAGACCCAGATCCCGCAGAAGCAGCAGCGCCCGGGAGTTGAAGACGTTCAGCCCCAGGTCGCCCCGCAGCTCCAGAGGGAGCCCCTCCACAATGGGGAAGTGGCCCAGATTGCCGATCACGGCGCCGGTGAGATACGCTGCGCGCTCCAGGGCGGCCCGGAAACGGGCCTCGTCCTCCGTGCGGAAGACCCGGGGCAGCACGGCAAACAGCTTGGTCCGATCCCGGTAAGGGCTCAGATCCATTGTATCCAGAAGCTCCAGGGGAATATACACGGCCTCCGCGCCTTCCGCCAGCTCCGCCGTCAGTTGATCCGGCCGGGCGATGGAACAGGTGAGCCGAAGATCGCCGGCCTCCTCCCCGCAGGGGGGAAGGGGCTCCTCGGCTGCCGTGCGGCGGATGCGGGGGCCGTTGAGCGGCAGGGCGGCCAGCTGGTCAGCCAGCTCGTCCAGGGCCTGCCGGCGCATGGCGTTGACGGCGCCGGCGGACAGCATCAGGCCGTCGGCCAGCTCCACGTCGATCTGCCGGGGGGCAAACACGGTGCCGCCGGTCTTGCCAAGGCGGGCTTGCAGCTCCTCTGCCGTCAGCGCTCGGCTGCGGGCGGCCTCCGGCACGGGGCCGGTGACGGCGGCGCGGA
>JAFRSI010000090.1 GCA_017427645.1 Oscillospiraceae bacterium
AAGCTGAACCACAAGGCCATGTCCACCTCCGACTTCCGCAGCGCCTGCGAGAAGTACGCCGAAAAGTACATCCAGCTGCAGATGGCCGGCTTCAAGCGCATGGGCGTGGTGGCGGACTGGGAGCACCCCTACCGCACCATGGACAAGGGCTTTGAGGCCCGGGAGGTCAAGGTCTTCGGCCAGATGTACAAGAAGGGCTATATCTACAAGGGCCTCAAGCCCGTGTACTGGTGCCCCAAGGACGAGACGGCCCTGGCCGAGGCGGAGATCGAGTACCACGACGACCCCTGTACCACCGTCTACGTCAAATTCCCCATGCACGACGACAAGGGCAAGCTGAGCCATCTGGACCGCAGCAAGCTCTTCTTCGTGATCTGGACCACCACCATCTGGACCCTGCCCGGCAACCTGGCCATCGCCCTGAACCCGGTAGAGTCCTACGCCGTGGTGAAGGCCCCCAACGACGAGCTGTATATCATGGCGGAGGCCCTGACGGAGAAGGTCATGGGCATCGGCGGCTTCGATACCTGGGAGATCGTGGAGACCCACCCCGGCGCCTTCTACGAGGACATGCTGGCAGATCACCCCTTCCTGCCCAAGACCTCCCGCCTGGTGCTGGCCGACTATGTGACCATGGATTCCGGTACCGGCTGCGTCCACACCGCCCCCGGCTTCGGCGCCGACGACTATCAGACCTGCATGCGCTACGGTATGGAGATGGTGGTACCCGTGGACGACCGGGGCCGCCACACCGACTACGCCGGCAAGTACGCCGGTCTGGATACAGAGGCCTCCAATCCCGTGATCCTGGAGGACATGCGGGCCGCCGGCGTGCTGTTCGCCAGCGAGGACATCATCCACAGCTATCCCCACTGCTGGCGCTGCAAGCACCCCATCATCTTCCGGGCCACTCCGCAGTGGTTCTGCTCTGTGGAGGCCTTCAAGGACGACGCCACCGCCGCCTGCGAGAACGTGCGCTGGCTGCCCGCCTGGGGCGAGGACCGCATCAAGGCCATGATCCGCGAGCGCAACGACTGGTGCATCAGCCGCCAGCGCCGCTGGGGCCTGCCCATCCCCGTGTTCTACTGCAAGTGCTGCGGAAAGCCCGTGTGCACCGACGAGACCATCGAGGCCGTGTCCGCTCTGTTTGAGCAGAAGGGCTCCAACGCCTGGTTCGACATGGAGGCGGAGGAGATCCTGCCCGCCGGCTTCACCTGCCCCCACTGCGGCAAGAACGAGGGCTTCGACAAGGAGACCGACACCCTGGACGGCTGGTTCGACTCCGGCTCCACCCACTACTGCGCCATGGAGCGGGATCAGGGCTTCTGGCCCTCCACCATGTATATCGAGGGCGCCGACCAGTACCGCGGCTGGTTCCAGTCCTCCCTGCTGGTGGCCGTAGGCGCCCTGGGCCGCGGCGCCCCCTTCCGGGAGTGCCTGACCCACGGCTGGACCGTGGACGGCGAGGGCCGCGCCATGCACAAGTCTCTGGGCAACGGCGTGGACCCCAACGACGTCATCAAGAAGTACGGCGCGGACCTGCTGCGCCTGTGGGCCGGCAGCGCCGACTACCGGGTGGACGTGCGCTGCAGCGACGACATCTTCAAGCAGCTGAGCCAGAACTATCTGAAGTTCCGCAACACCAGCAAGTTCTGCCTGGACAACCTGGTGGGCTTTGATCCCGACAACCTGGTGGCTCCGGCGGATATGCTGGAGCTGGACCGCTGGGCCATCACCCGGCTCAACGGCCTCATTGAGAAGGTCTTCGCCGCCTACGACGACTACGAGTTCCACACCATCACCCACGCCGTCAACGACTTCTGCGTGACGGATCTGAGCGCCTTTTACTTCGACATCATCAAGGACCGGCTGTACTGCGACGAGGCCGACGGTCTCAGCCGCCGCAGCGCCCAGACCGCCATCTTCCTGATCCTGGACGCCATGACCCGCCTGTTCGCCCCCATCCTCTCCTTCACCTGCGACGAGATCTGGCAGGTCATGCCCCACCGCACCGGGGACGACGGCCGCAACGTGCTGCTCAACCAGATGGTGCAGCCCTACGCCGACTACGCTCTGGACGAGGCCGCCATGGTCCGCTGGAGCGCGCTGATCCAGCTCCGCAACGCCGTCAACGCCGCCCTGGAGCAGGCCCGCGCCGACAAGCGCATCGGCAAATCTCTGGAGGCCCACGTGACGGTGATCGCCCTGGGCGACGAGCTGGCGCTGCACAAGCAGTTCGAGGACCAGTGGGCCGATCTGTTCATCGTGTCCGACGTGGAGGTCAGCAACGATCCCGCCCTGTACGCCCAGGCCGCCGAGACGCCCATTGACGACGTCCGGATCCTGGTCAGCGAGGCCAGGGGCGCCAAGTGCGAGCGCTGCTGGAAGCACCATCCCCTGGTGGGCGCCGACGCCGATCATCCGGGCCTGTGCCCCCGCTGCGCCGCCGTGGTGGCAAAATTGCCCGTGATCGAATAAAAGGCTTGCATTTTCTCCGAAAACAGATATAATAGATGAGCGGTCCGAAAAGGGCCGCTCATATCCGGGCTTGTAGCTCAGCTGGGAGAGCGTTCGGTTCGCATCCGAGAGGTCGAGGGTTCGAGTCCCTTCAGGTCCACCAAAATTGAGAAATCCGAACTTCGTTCCGATAGGAACGGCGTTCGGATTCCTTGTTTTTATGGAAGATATCAAGGATTGATGATACATAGCCCAGAGGATTCTTGCGGTTGCGCGAATTCCTCCAGGCTTTTCACGCATTCGTCTTTTGTTATGCATCGGGAAAAAAGCAAATTGGGGCTTGACATTTTTTAGTAAAACGCCTATTATTATGTCATGCCACTTGAGGAGGTGCCAAATGCACACCAACGAATTTTCTTTTCCCACAGAGATCATCTCTAAAATCGTCCGTTGCGTTGAGGACGCTGTTGGAGATGATATCCGCGCTGATATCCGTCAGCATGATCTCCAGACGAGGAACAGCGTTCCATCCCGAATCTGGGATCTACTGAATACGAATATCATCAAGACGCTGGATGCCAATGTTTGCACGCTTGCGAAAGTCCGCCGTGGGCCATGGGAAATGCTGATTATCTTTGAAAAGACAACGCAGTGTATTTTAACATTCATGCGTGAAAAGCGTTTTTCTGAGCTCCGTTCCAATCGACGCAATAGAGTGAATATGCACTATCTTGATATGCTGTCAACGCAGTTTAACAAGGAACTATTATCCGACCAGCAGCAGCTCAGTTTTATTCCTCATACCTTCTCCGACGAGAATCGGCTTGCGGAACTGGTTCAGACCATGCTACATGACCTGGAAGGTGATGCAGAGATTGTTCGCCATCATGTATTGGTTTTGTTTGAAACAGTTGGCTATCAGTTGACACACATCCGCGCTGTAATGG
>JAFRSI010000091.1 GCA_017427645.1 Oscillospiraceae bacterium
CGCCGTCGCCGTTGACGTCGCCGGTGACCACGATGACGGCGCTCTGGATCAGCTTGCCGTCCACGGTGAAGTCCACGGTCATGCCGGTGCCCACCACGCCGGTGACCGGCTTGCCGTTCTGGTGGACGGCGATGTACTCGTGGGGCTCCAGGGCGTTGAGGATATCCTCCGCCGTGGTGCCGACGGGGATGACCCGCAGATAGCCGTCTGCCAGCGTGTAGGGTCCGGTGACGACCAGCTCTGTGATGTCGTTTCTGGGGAAGGCGTCGTAGACGGCGGTGAAGGACACGTTCTCCTTGCCCATGGTCATGCCGGGCTCGTAGCCCTCCCAGCCGCTGAACACGTAGTAGTTCAGATCGTCGCTGGGGCGGATGGGGTCGGCGGGTGCGGGAATGACCTCTCCCTCCAGCAGCGAGCCGGAGGAGAGCACGGTGGTCCCGTCATAATCGTAGAACGTATAGGTGTAGGCGTCCGCATAGCGGGCGATCAGCAGCAGGTTGTGGGCGGGGGTGGTGCTGGCGGCGGTGTAGAGGGTGCCGTTCTCGTCATACCAGCCCAGGAAGACGTGGCCCGGCCACACCGGCGTGGGCAGCTCGCCCAGGACCTGGCCGGCCTCGAAGGTCCGTGCGCTGACGTCGCAGGTGCCGCCGGCGGGATCGAAGGTGACCATGTAGTCGCCGTCGGAGACGATGAAGGGCTCCGCCAGGTCAAACTGGCTGTCGGAGGAGTCGGTGGCGGTGATGTGCATGGTGTAGAGCCCGGCGTCCAGCCTGCCGAAGGTCATATCATTGTCCATCCTGCTCAGGTCGTAGTAGGGGGCGTTGGGGGTGTCCTCGGCGTAGAAGCAGACGGAGCCGGAGGTGTTGAGCACCTCGGCGCGGACGAAGGTGATGTTGTAGGTGCTGCGCAGGGTGCCGCGGAAGGGGAAGGTGGAGTTGCCCACCCGCAGGCCGCTGGCGTAGCTGGGATAGGAGGCGCCGTCCAGAGACCAGTTGGCGTCGCCCGGAGCCAGCTGCCACTGGGCGTTTTCCCCGGAGGTGGTGATCTGACCGCCGGCGGAGAAGCTGGAGGCGGACAGGCATTTATCCGTGGCGCGGTTCTTCAGCAGGAAGCCGCTGTTGAAGGGGACCAGGGACCAGAACTGGGAATCGCTGGCCGTGGGGGCGGCCAGGGAGACGCCGCCGTCGGAGGCGGTCAGCCGCAGGCTGTTGGAGGCGTTGGTGACGGTGTAATAGCCGCTGGCGTAGTAGACCAGGCGGAACTGCTGATCGTCATCGTCGGTGCGGTTGTTCAGCGTCAGTCCCGAGGGGCCGATGCCGATGGCCAGATTGTCGTTGCCGGAGGGGCAGAGGATATAGCTGCCCTCGCCCACCGGGGCGTCGCCGTAGCCGTACTCGGCCAGCATGGCCTGGGCGTTGGCCGGCTCGTTGATCCGCAGCCGGATATAGACGCCCAGTTGGATCTCACCGGAGCAGCCGGTGTAATAGTACATGGACATGCCCTCCACGCCCAGGCGCCGGGCGGTGGCGCCGTACATCTTGGGATAGGCGTCGGCGGTCAGACGGCCGCTCTCGGCGTAGATGGCGTCGATGAGCTCCCGCTCCGGCTGATTGGTGAAGCCGCCCAGGGTATCCATGGCCCGGGTGAACACGTTGGTGGCGCCGCTCACACCGTGCTGGATGGTCCGGGACCACAGCACGTTGCGCAGGGCGATGCTGTAGTTGGAGATATCGAAGCCGGGCACCTTCTGGGCGATCCGGTTGACGTACTGATCGTAGTAAGTATTGCGGACGAAGTCCCGCTGGGCCCGGCCAAAGCCCACGGGGTTATCGGCAGCCAGATTTCTCCAGGCCTGATCGAACAGGGGACCGTAGCCCGGGGTCCCGTAGTAATAGTAGTAACTGAGGGTATTGCCGATGCCCCGATAGTAGGCGTTGGAAGAGGCCTGGCACCACTCGAAGAAGGCCTTGGGCGTGCCGGATTTGCTGGTAAACATATAGAGACCGTAGGACTTGCCGCCGGGGTCGCCGGACACCGTAGCAATGGCGCCGGGGTCGCCGCAGGACTCGTACATGGCGCTCAGCTCGCCCAGCATGCTTTCCTCCAGATCGTCGGCCACCGTTGCCAAGAGGGATGGCAGAAGGGCCAGCAGCAGGCAGCCGCACAAGACCACGGATATGATTTTCCGAGAAGATTTCATTCTGTTCACCTGTTCTGTATTTCTCTTCAATGGGCAGAAAACCTCAATTTACATAACGATGGATATTATCAGTATAGCATGGACTTGTCAGCTTGTCCACCCAAAAAATGGGGAAACAGGTAAAATAGACGGATATTTTGTTGTTCCTTTCGGGAGATATGGGTAGAATTCCGCGGCGCGATGTCGTATAATGGGGAAAAACGACAGAAGGAGACCGTTGATTATGTCTATGACGCAAGAGCGCACGGAGCAGGGCACCCGGCAAAAGAGGTCCCGGCTGGTGCCGCTGCTGGCGATATTGGTGATCGTCCTGGCGGGCGCGGCCATATCGGTGCACTTCCTCCACGAGCCGGAGCCGCCGGAGCCGGAGCCGCTGGTGCTGGAGACCATGTACGTGGCCTCTGACACGGAGACGGCGGAAGCCACCGTGTACGACGAGGAGGGGCAGCCCCAGCCCCTGACGCTGAATCGCGGCACGGCGGTGCGCCGGGTGGTGGAGGAGCTGGCCGAGGGCGCCATGCCCCGCATCGCCCTGGACGAGGCGCAGGAGCATTTTGCCTATCTGCCGGAGGAGCATCTGGCGGCGGATCGGGAACACGCCGTTACCACCGCCGCGGTGTATGCCCGGCGCACGGTGAATCTGCTGGATCAGGCGGGCGTGACGCCCGGCGAGCTGGTGGAGAAGGGTCAGGCCCTGACCGTTATCGGCTGCGAGGGCCTGGACGAGAAGGGCGCCGTGGCCCGCTGGCAGGTGGAGGGCGGCTGGCTCACCGCCGATCTGACCGCCCCCACGCAGGAGGAGGCGCTGGCGATCTCCGACCCGGAGAGGCAGGAGTTCCACGCCCGGCGGGGCGATCCCTACGGCGGCGGCGAGGCCGGCGAGCTGGACTTCGAGCCCTGGGACAAGCCCGCCATCCCCGGCAACGAGATGCCCGGGGAGGTCAAGGCTCTGTATCTGAACAACGTGGCCATCTCTCATCCGGAGGACTACATCGCCATCGCGGACACCTGCGGCATCAACGCCTTCGTGGTGGACATCATGGACGGCGGCGCCATCGGCTACGCCTCCCCGGTGATGGAGGCCTTTTCCCCCAGCGCCTACCGGGGCGCCTACAACAGCCTGGAGAAGTACCAGGCAGGCATTGCCCGGCTGAAGGAGGCCGGTTACTACGTCATCGGCCGCATCACCGCCTTTAACGACCCTAACCTGGCGGTGGACCGCCCGGATATCGTGATCGCGGACAAGAGCGGCGCGCCGCTGAAGATCAGCGGCATGTACTGGCCCAGCGTCTACAACCGGGAGGTCTGGCAGTACAAGGTGGACCTGGCGGTGGAGGCGGTGGAGCTGATGGGCTTCCACGAGATCCAGTTCGACTACATCCGCTTCCCCGACGGCGCCTGGCGCTACGAGCGGGACGGCAACATCGACTACCACAACACCTACGGCGAGAGCAAGGCCCAGGCGGTACAGCGCTTCCTGATGTACGCCTCCCGGCGGCTGCGCCAGGCAGGAGCCTACGTCTCCTGTGACGTGTTCGGCGAGTGCGCCTTCGGCTACGTCACCTCCTACGGCCAGTACTGGCCCGCCATGAGCATGGTGGCCGACGCCATCTCCGCCATGCCCTATCCCGACCACTATCCCGCCCAGGGGGACTACCTGCCCTGGGAGCACCCCTATGAGACGGTGCTGGCCTTTGCCAGGGACGCCACGGAGCGCCAGGGAGAGACCTCCGGCACTCCGGCGGCGGTGCGGACCTGGATCCAGGCCTATAACGCCATCCGGGAGCCCTATCCCCGCTACGGCCCCGACGAGGTGGGCGCGGAGATCAAGGCTCTCCGGGACGGCGGCTGCACCGGCGGCTACATGACCTGGAACGCGGCCTCCTCGCTGGAAAAATACCGGTATCTGGTCCCCGCGTTCGACTAAACCCAAACAAAACAGATATCCCGGAGAAGCGCGGCTTCTCCGGGATATCTGTTTTATTTCGCCTTTTCGGCGAACTCGTTGGTGACCAGGGTTTCAAAGGGCACCTTGTCGGCCTCGGCCAGCTGGCCGGCTCCGATCATGATCGTCTCCAGACGCTCCCATGCCGACGACTCCATGACGGGGTCCGTGTTCCAGGCGCCGATGGACCGCAGCCGGCCCACCACCGCCGCCACGGCGGCCGGGTCCGTGTCGGGGAACTGGGGCGCGATCACCGCCGCTACCTCCTCATCCGTGTGCTCTGCCACCCATTTCTGTCCCCGGGCCACGGCGTCGGTGAACTTCTGCACCGTGTCCGCGCGGTCCTTCAGATAGCTCTGGGAGGCGAAGTAGCAGGTGTAGGGCACGTCGCCGCTCTCCTCGCCCAGGGAGCGGAGGATATAGCCCTGCCCGGCGGAGGCCACCTGGGTGGCGCTGGGCTCAAAGAGGGCCACGTAGTCCCCGCTGCCGCCGGTGAAGGCCCCGGCCATCATGTTGAACTGGATGGAGGTGTCTACCGTTACGTCCACGCCCGGCTCCAGGCCGTTCTGACGCAGCACGTGCTCCAGGGTCATCTCCGGCATGCCGCCCAGACGGCCTCCGATGACGGTCTTGCCCCGCAGGTCCTCCCAGGAGAAGGGGGCGTCGGTCCGGCCCACCAGGAAGGAGCCGTCCCGCCGGGTCAGCTGGGCGAAGATCAGCGGATGATCCTCCTTGCCCTGGTTGTAGACGTAGATGCAGCTCTCGCCGCCGGCCAGACCGATATCGCTCTGGCCGGAGACCACGGCGGTCATCACCTTGTCGGCGCCGCCGCCGTTGGTCAGCTCGATCTCCAGCCCCTCGTCGGCGAAGTAGCCCAGCTCCAGCGCCGCGTACTGCGGCGCGTAAAATACGGAGTGTGTCACCTCGTTGAGCCGCACCTTGACGGCCTTTGTGCCGCCGCCGCAGCCGGTGAGCATCAGCGCGGCAGCCAGCGCCGCCGGCAGGGCGGCGCGCCAGATTCGTTTCATTGCATTACCCCCAAAAGACGATTCAGATATTTTTCCGCCCGCAGCACCAGCCGGTACATGACCACCGCGGCCGCCGCCAGGATCAGCACGCTGGCCATGACCAGATCCATGTTGAACACCTGGGAGCCGTAGACGATCAGGTAGCCCAGACCGGCCCGCGAGACCAGAAACTCACCCATGATGACGCCCACCCACGAGAGGCCCACGTTGACCTTCAGCGTGGCCAGCAGGGTGGCGTAGTTGGCGGGGAACACCAGCAGCCTCAGGATCTGTCCCCGCCGGGCGCCCAGAGAGCGCATGAGCCGGATCTTCTCCGGATCGGTGGCCCGGAAGCCCTGGTACATGTTGAGGATGGTGACGATCAGGGAGATGGCCAGGGTCATGGTGACGATGGCCCCCGTGCCCGCCCCCATCCACACGATGAAGATGGGGCCCAGGGCCGTTTTGGGCAGGGCGTTGAGCACCACCAGATAGGGGTCCAGCACCCGCGACAGGTCCTCGGACCACCACATGCACACAGCCACGGCGGTGCCCAGGGCCGTGCCGGCGGTGAAGCCGATCACCGTCTCGGCCACGGAGACGCCCACGTGGTGCCAGAGCTGGCCCTCCTGCCAAAGGCGGACCACGGTGGCCGCCACCCGTCCGGGGCTGCTGATGAGGAAGCCGTCGCTCCAGCCCAGGCGGGTGGAGAGCTCCCACAGCCCCAGCAGGGCCAGCAGCAGACCGGCCTGCCAGAGCCGGATGACCCGGGCGCGGCGCGCCTGGGCGTGCAGATAGGCCGCGCGGCGGGGAGACGGAGCAGAGTCACTCATGCAGATCCAGCTCCTTCCATATGAGATTGAAATAGCCGGAGAAGGCCGGAGAGTCCCGCCGCTCCAGGGGCGGCAGGGCGCGCAGCTCGCCCATGTCGAACACGGCCTTGACCACCGCCGGGCGGCGGCTGAGCACAAAGACCCGGTCCGACATGCTGATGGCCTCGGAGATGTCGTGGGTCACCAGCAGGGCGGTCTTGCCCTGCTCCCGGATGATGCGCCAGATATCGGAGGAGACGCTCAGCCGCGTCTGGTAATCCAGAGCGGAAAAGGGCTCATCCAGCAGCAGGATCCGGGGATCGGCGGCAAGGGTGCGGATCAGAGCGCAGCGCTGGCGCATGCCGCCGGAGAGCTGGCCGGGCCGCTTCCGGGCGAAATCCGCCAGGCCGTACCGCTCCAGCAGCTCCCGCACGCGCCTTTGCCGCTCCGGCGTGTTCTGCCCCTGCACGGTGAGGCCCAGGGTCACGTTGTCCCAGATGCTGCGCCACTCGAAGAGCTGATCCCGCTGGGGCATCAGTCCGATCCGGGACGTGGGACCGGTAACGACCTGGCCGTCCACCAGCACGCTGCCCCTGTCCAGCGTTTCCAGCCCGGCGACAGCCCCCAGCAGGGTGGACTTGCCGCAGCCGGAGGGTCCCACGATGCTGCAGAACTCCCCCTCCTCCATGGCGAAGGAGACCTCGGCCAGGGCCTCCACTTCTCCGTCGGCGGCCTGATAGGTCATGGCTGCGTCCCGGAGTTCGATGATCATACGCGTATGACCTCCTTGTGTAAATTGGAGAAAGTCTCCGGGGCCATTCTATGCGCCGGGGCGGGAGCGGGGTGCGCGCCGCCGAAAAAACGACCCGCCGCGGTCTTTCCAAGCGGCGGGATCTGTGTTATAATAGGTCGAAATCACAGGAGCGGAGGAGATCGTATGGGCATCGTGGTATTGGGCGCCGTATTCGTGGACATCAAGGGCTATCCCCAGGACACCTATATCCCCGGGGGCCGCAACGCCGGCCGGGTGGAGCACGTCCACGGAGGCGTCAGCCGCAACATCGCCGAGGATATCGCCAACGTGGAGCTGCGCCCCACCTTCGTCAGCCTGGTGGACCGCACCGGCGCCGGGCTGGACGTGCTGGAAAAGCTGCGCCGCCACAAGGTCAACGTGGATTACGTCCGGGCCGAGCCGGACGGCATGGGCACCTGGCTGGCCATTTTCGACAACGGCGGCGACGTGGTGGCCGCCATCTCCAAGCGGCCGGACCTGCGGCCCCTGCTGCAGACCCTGGACAAGCACGGCGACCAGATCTTTTCCGCCGCCGACAGCGTGGTCATCGAGATCGACATGGACCCGGAGATCGTCAAGGAGGTGTTCCGCCTGGCCGAAAAGCACGGTAAGGACGTGTACGCCGTGGTGTCCAATATGAGCATCGCCGTGGAGCGGCGGGACTTCCTGCGCCGGTGCGCCTGCTTCGTGTGCAACCGCCAGGAGGCGGGTATCCTGTTCCTGGAGGACTACGAGGACATGGGACCGGAGGAGCTGCTGGCCATCCTGCCCGACCGGGTCACCAGCGCCGGGATCCCCCGCATGGTGGTCACCATGGGCGGCGACGGCGCCGTGTACGTGGACGCCGACGGCTCCGCGGGCGTCTGCCCGCCCCAGAAGGTGGACGTGAAGGACACCACCGGCGCCGGGGACGCCTTCTTCGCCGGTGTCACCATCGGCCTGACCTACGGCAAGACCCTCTTCGAGGCCTGCCAGATCGGCACCCGCCTGGCCGCCTCCGTCATCTGCACCGGGGAGAACGTCTGTCCCCGCTTCCTGCCCGGTGAGTTCGGCCTGGACGTGGCGGTGGAGGAATGAAAAAAACAATCATTATATCTGCCTGTGGAGTTTTGGTTTGTGCGGCTTTCGTGATTTCCAAGTACTGGGTTTTCCCCCGCTATGATGAAAGGCACATACAGACGTACACCGGGAAGTACGTTCAAATTGAGTGGGTGGAAAATATCTTTCGTGGTTCCCCGAAAGTCTACTCACTTCTGACGTTTGAAGATGACAAGAGTTTTTACATTGACCCGTTACTTCAAGGCGAGACAGATCAAGCCGCATTGGATCAAGCATTGAATTGTCAGATAACGATCTGTTTTGACCCGGAGCTGCAGAGGTCTGCGTTTGGCGGGATGCGTATCGTGGCGATCACAGGGCCTTCGGGAGAGATATTGACGATTGAAAGCACCAACAGAGCGTTTCGGGAACAAAGAATCATTGGTGTGTTTTTTGGAACGATCATTATGATCCCGATGGAAGTAGTTGCATTTTTTACAGGCAAAAAAGTGTACAAAAAAGAAAAGAGACAGAAAGAAAAACGCAGAAAACGCGCAGAACAACTGAGCAGGAGAGCGCAAGAACAGAAAGAATAAAACGGGGCTCTGTGGTAACAATCCGCAGTGCCCCGTTACTATTGAATTATACAATCATCCGCCCCAGCGCCGCGATGTCCGCCGGAACGGTGCCGCAGCAGCCGCCCGCGTACTGCGCCAGCTCCAGGGCGGGGCCCACGGCCTCCGCAAACGACTCCGGGGTATGCTCCCCGGCGTTGGGCTTGTAGATAAGGGGCAGATCCGTATGGCGGGCAAAGTCCCGCAGCACGGGCAGGGAGGCGGCCGGGCCGCAGGAGCAGTTGAGCC
>JAFRSI010000092.1 GCA_017427645.1 Oscillospiraceae bacterium
ACAGCGTCCAGGTCGACTTCACGGTCTGGACCCTGTCCACGTTGCCGTGGCCGGGATAGACGTCCTCATCGGAGACGAAAATCGGATAGGCGGGGGGATTGGTATAGGGGTCCTTGTTGCCCACTTTCTGCTTCATGTAGGCGGCGGCGGTCTTGACGTCCTCGCCCGCCTTCATCTTGTCCCAGAAATACTCCTCATACCGATAGTCGCCGGTGAAGGAGACGGACTGGGAATAGCCGTAGACCACCTCCGCGCCTCTGTTGCGCAGGGGCGCTTCCAGGCCGTCGGTGGCCATGCCCAGGCAGATGGCCATCCAAACGTGGCCGTTGGGGGACTCCGCATCCATATGGTTGGAAATGCAGGTGCCGTCCACATCGGCATAGCTGCCGCTCTTCATGCAGTGGTAGTAGGTGCCGTAGGGGCCGGCCTGGGGGGCGGTGTCCTGGCTGGTGATGCCGACGCTGGTGGTCAGGCACAGATAGGAGCTGTTGGCCCGAGAGGTATAATCGTTGTAGCCGTTGTAGTCCGTGGTGCCGTGGGAGTCGAAGATCACCACGCCGCAGGACTCGATGGAGTTGGCAATATTGTCGATGGTGGCGCTGCCGGCGATATAGGTGGTGTTGACGCCGCCGGTGGCCTGGGCAAGGCTCACGCCCTCGTCGGCATACTGGGTGGTAAAGCTGCCGTCGATGCCGTAGTAGGGCTGGAACACCGCGATGTCCATGCTGCCGGGCCAGCCGCCGCGATTGGCGAAGGAGGTGACCACCGTATCGGCCAGAGCCTCGGGATCAGCGCCGGGGATCGCATTCTGCGCAAGCTTCGCCTCCATCCTGGGATCGTAGCAGCAGGGGATGCCCACGGTGGTCTCCCACACCAGGAAGTTCCCGTTGCGCTGGAGCGTGCCCGGCACGTAGGTATCGGAACACTCGATCGTGTCGATGACCTGCGGAATGAGGGCGATAAAGTCCGCCTCGGTCATCTTCGCGGCGCCGCCCATGGTCGCGGCGGCGGCATCCTTGATCGTCTGGATCTCGGAGAACACGCCGTCGTCCAGCAGGGCGTGCTCCTCCGCCGTGTAGACGTGGACGGTTTTACCGCCGTCCCTGTCGGTGGTTCCGGCGTCTGCGCCGAAGGCCATCGTGGGCGCAATGCCCAGCAGCATGACCGCCGTCAGCAGGACCGCAAAGAGTTTGGACAGCCATTTTCTCATGTTTCATACCTCCCGGAAAAATTATTATCGCAACAAATAGATTATATCATGAGACTTCACCACTTTACAACGGTTTTTTTCATTTTCACTGCCAAAAATTTGCACGAGCCGTCCTGTCCGCGGCAGCGGCGCGCCACCCTTCCTCGGCGGAGGCCGCCACATGCATAAAACGGGCCGCTGCACAGCGCAGCGGCCCGTCGGGTCAACCGGTATTCGCTTACTCGGCCTCGGCCAGCGCCTTGGCCTCGGCAATGGCCTTCTCCTGGGCCGCCAGGGGACAATCCTCATAGCGGACGAAGTTGAAGGTGAACACGCCGCGGGACTGGGTCATGGAGCGCAGATCGATGGCGTAGGACATCATCTCGGCCATGGGCACCTCGGCCTCCAGCTCGGTCTCGCCGCTGCCGGTGGGGTTCATGCCCATGACGCGGCCGCGCCGCTTGTTCAGGTCGCCCATGACGTCGCCCACGTAGTTGTCGGGCACGGTGACCTTCAGCTCGCCGATGGGCTCCATCAGCACGGGCTTGGCCTCGGGCAGAGCGGCCTTGAAGGCCATGTTGGCCGCCACCTTGAAGGCGATTTCGGAGGAGTCCACCGGGTGGTAGGCGCCGTCGATCAGGGTGGCCTTCAGGAACACCACGGGATAGCCGGCCAGAACGCCGCTCAGGCAGCTCTCGCGCAGGCCCTTCTCCACGGCGGGGAAGTAGTTCTTGGGCACGGAGCCGCCGAACACGGCCTCCTCAAAGATCATGTCCTCCTGCTCCATCTGGGCTCGAAGACGATGACCACGTCGCCGAACTGGCCGCTGCCGCCGGTCTGCTTCTTGAAGCGGGCGTGCTTCTCCACCTTGCTGCGGATCTTCTCACGATAGGGAACGCGGGGCGTGGACAGCTCGGTATCCACACCGAAGCGGGACTTCAGCTTGGCGCACAGCACGTCGATCTGGATATCGCCGGTGCCGGAGATGACCACCTGGTGGGTCTCGGCGTTGTTGGTGACGCGGAAGGTGGGATCCTCCTCGTTCAGCTTGTTCAGACCGGTGCCCACCTTCTCGACCTCCTGCTTGGTCTTGGGGGCGATGGCGCGCTCGTAGCAGGGCTGGGGATAATCCATGCCGGCCAGCTTCACGATGCTCTTGGGATCGCACAGGGTGTCGCCGGTGCGGACACGGTCCATCTTGCCGATGGCGCCGATGTCGCCGCAGCAGATCTCCTTGGTCTCCTCGCCCTTCTTGCCCTTCATGAAGTACAGGCGGCCCAGCTTCTCGGTGTTGCCGGTGGTGGTGTTGTACAGGGCCATGTCGCTGGTGACCTTGCCGCGGACCACCTTGATCATGGAGTACTTGCCGTACTGGTCGGAGATGGTCTTGAACACGATGGCGGCGGTGGGACCGTTGGGATCCAGGGCGACCTCCACGGCGTTGCCGTCGTCGTCCTGTGCGGCCTCGGCGGGCATGTCGGTGGCCACGGGCACCAGGTCCAGAATGGTCTGCAGCAGCATCTCCACGCCCAGACCGGTGACGGCGGAGCCGCACAGCACGGGGCAGATGCTGCCGTCGCGCACGCCGATCTTCAGGCCCTTGGCGATGTCCTCGGCGGACAGCTCCATGGTCTCGAAGAACTTCTCCATCAGCTCCTCGTCGGCGCCGGCGGCGTTCTCCATCAGCTCGGCGCGCAGGCCCTCCACCTCGTCGGCCACGGCGGCGGGAATGGGGCACTCCACGGCCTTGCCGCCCTTGACCTCATAGGCCTTGTTGTGCAGCAGGTCCACGATGGCGGTAACGGCGTGGTTGCCGTCGATCACCGGGGCCACGATGGGGGTGATGGCCTGACCGAACTTGGCCTTGATGGCATCCAGGCAGGCGGCGTAGTTGGAGTTGGCCTCCTCGGTGCGGTTGACGAAGATCATGCGGGGCTTATTGCCCAGCATCTTCCAGCTGCGCTCGATACCCACGGACAGACCGTCCTTGGCGGCGCCCACCAGCACGGCGCACTCGGCGGCGCGGATGGCGGACAGGGCCTCGCCGGAGAAGTCGAAGTTGCCGGGGGCGTCCATCACGTTGATCTTCACGCCCTTGTAGTTCACAGGGGCAAAGGCCAGAGAAATGGAAATCTGGCGCTTGATCTCTTCGGCGTCGTAGTCGCAGGTGGTGTTGCCGTCCACGGTCTTGCCGAGACGGTCGGTCCCCTTGGTCATAAAGAGCATCTGCTCGGCCAGAGAGGTCTTGCCGGAGCCGCCGTGACCCAGCAGCGCAATATTGCGGATATCGTTGGCAGTCATAATAATCAGTTTCTCCCTTCGTTTTCAGTAAGCGCAGGTAAGCGCAAATTGCTCAACATTTGGATTATATACTATTTTTTCAGTGCTGACAACTGCTTTTTTCCTTCCGGGCGTTAAATTTGTGTCCTTCTTTTGCGCAAATTGCGAAAAAAGGCTGCGGCGCATCTCTCCGCAGCCCTTTTTTCATCATATCAAACGCCTCAGTAGTGCTTCACCAGCCCGCTCAGCAGGCAGGTGGGGATCAGCCACAGCACCTGGAACACCAGCATCCGCAGGGGATCCAGCGCCGACAAGGCGCCCGCGCCGGTGAAGTAATAGGCCAGCAGCAGACCGCACAGCCCGCCCAGGTACGCCAGGATGGACGCCCAGCGCACGGCGCGGATCATCCGGCGGCTGCCCACCGCCGTCTCGGCAAGGGGCATCAGTCCCTCGCGGTAAATCACGGCGCCGGACCGCTCCGCCTCCTCCTGCGTCAGATCGGACAGGGCCAGGCGGGTGGATACGTCGGGATAGAGCGGCTTGGCGTCCAGACCGAACCTGCGCCGCACCAGACCTGGCGTCACGTTGCAGCTGCGCACCGCCAGCACCGGCTCGATCCGGTTGCGGCGCAAGGCCCGCAGGGCCCACTCCACGTTGCGGGAGGGCTGATACTTGATGGCGAAGATGGCGATCAGCGAGCCGTCCACCGCCAGGAACACGCCGGTTTTCAGCTTCAGCTCCTGGGGCAGCGTCACCCGCATTTTGCGCATGAAATAGGCGCTGCCCATGGTGACGCTCTCGCCGTGGATCGTGCCGCCGACGCCGCCCTCCTCATAGTAGTGCAGATCCTCCACCGGCAGATGGACGCCGCCCTCGGCCACCAGAAGCTGCTCAAAGAGCGGGGACAGCTGGCTGCTGCACACCTTGGTCATGCTGGCGGCATAGGACACCACCTTGCCGATCTCCTCGCCGTATACCTTCAGGCCGTTGAGCCCCACCGTTCCGGGGGGGAACAGATCGTCGTCCGTTACCACCATCCGGCGAGAGCCGCTGACCGAGCGGGCTCCGTCGTACCCGGCCACGGCGCTGCCGCTCTTGACCAGGCGCTGGTTCAGATATTTCAGCGGCAGCGTCCCCGACAGCGCCAGGCCCAGGGGGATCCCGGCGCACAGGATGGCCGACCAGACCCACAGGGACTCCGCCCCCGTCTTCCGTGAGAGGATCACCACGCCGGAGAGCACCGTGGCAGCCGCCAGATACAGCGGCACCATGATCGCCTGCCACTTTCGGGGCGGATCATCCTGCCGGGCGATGCGGTAAAAGCCGCGGATCGTTCCCCTCTGCTTGCAGGCGCCGGCAGAGGTCACGGTCACGCCGTAGGGGGGCGTTCCGCCGATATCTGCCAGGTGGAACGCCGCGCGCCGGGAATCGGTACGCAGCAGCAGACCCAGCTCACAGATCCAGATCAGCACGGCCGCCGGCGCGGCAAAGGGCGCGGGGCCCGCGCCCCGGGCAATGGCCCCGCGCAGGCAATCGGCCAGAGTAACCAGTCCCGTCAGGGCGGCCGCCAGCTCACAGCCCGGGCGCGCCCGCTTCAGACTGCCGATCATCTCCTGCCACAGGGGCAGGGCCAGCAGCATCCCGACCAGCAGGAGCACGCCGCATACGGTGTGCCGCAGCCAGGGGCGGCCGTCCCACAGGGCGCTCCACAGGCCGAAGCTGTCACCCGCGGTCAATGCGATCAGCAGCAGGGTCGGCAGGGCACTGAGGAGCAGCGAGCGGTGCAGCTTTTTGCAGGCCCACTTCTCCTCCCGGGCCGCTGTGTTCATATCCGGCTCCGGCTCCTCTTCCGCCTCCTCCTGCTCCGGCTCCTCCCAGGCGGACGCCTTCCGCCTGGCCTGCCAGCGCTCCAGGGCCGCCGCCAGGCGGTCCCCCGCCTCGGCCAGCGCATCCCGGATCCGCTCCATCAGCGGGGGGCCGTTATCCAGAATGGCGTCGTCCTCATCCAGGACCGACTCCACCGTCTGGGACATGACCTGTCCCAGGGAGACCTGGTGCATCCCCTCCGGCTCCTCGGGGAAAACGGACTCCCGGGGCGCCGCGGCGGCGCTCTCCTCTTCCCCCTTCTGTCCTCCCTCGATCACCTGCAGGAGGGGCTTCTCCTCCGGCGCCGGCTGCGGCTCCGGCTTTGCCGGCTGCGGCCGCTTTTTCGGCATGGGCCTGCCATCCGGCATCTTCTCCGGCCCCATCACCTTCTCCATGTTGGCTGCCACCGTGCGGCGCAGCCGCTGGGTATCCAGCAGGGACGGGTCCTCCGGCGGTTTCTTCGGGGCCGGTTCCGGCGCCGCCTTCTCCTCCTGTACTGCCTCCTGCCGCTCCGGGCGCTCCTCCGGCTTTTCCGGCGCCGCAGCGGGCGCTTCTTCCTTCTTTGCCGCAAGCTTCGCCGCATCCTGGCCGAATTCAGCCAGGATGGCGTCCAGGGAGTACTCCTCCCCCTCCATGGGCTTGACGCCCTTGAGGAGGCGGCCCGTCTCCGTCAGGATCTGATACAGCTCGTCATCTGTATATCTGCTCATATATCGTCTGATCCGTCCTACTCTCTCACTGTCTCTGCCGCACGGCCTCGTACAGCAGGATCGCCGCTGCCGCCGACGCGTTCAGGGAGGATATCTGTCCCTTCAGGGGGATACTCACCAGGAAATCGCAGTTCTCCGCCACCAGCCGGGTCATGCCGTCCCCCTCCGAGCCGATGACGATGGCCGCCGGGCCCTTCAGATCCGCCTCATACAGCGGCGTGGTGCCGTCGGCCGCCGTGCCGAAGACCCAGATCCCCTGCTTCTTCAGCTCCTTCAGCGCGGCGGAGATGTTGGCCACCCGGGCCACGGGCATGTAGCTGACGGCGCCGGCGCTGGTCTTGGCCACGATGGCCGTCAGTCCGGCGCTGCGGCGCTTGGGGATGATGACCCCGTGTGCGCCGGCGCACTCCGCCGTCCGCAGGATGGCGCCCAGGTTATGGGGATCGGAGATCTCGTCGCACACCACCAGCAGGGGCTTTTCTCCCCGCTCAGCGGCCCGCTCCAGGATCGACTCCACGCTGACGTATTCCCGCACGGCAGTCAGCGCGATGACGCCCTGATGGGCGTGGGTCCGGGACATGGCGTCCAGCTTCCGCCGATCGGCCTCCACCACCCCGATCCCGGCCTCCCGGGCCCGGGACGCGATGTGGCCCAGCGTCTTGTCCGTCTCCCCCTTGGCCAGGTAGATCTTGTCGATGGCCGTCTCCGTGCGCAGGGCCTCGATCACCGCATTGCGTCCTTCGATGATCCCGTCCGCCTCTGCCTCCGGCACAGGTCTTCCGTTTTCGCGCTCTCTCATGCTCCGTCGTTCCTCCCCGGGGAAATTGATCTGATACGGAATCAGTATATCATGTTTTTCCGGCAAGATAAAGCACCCTTCTCATAATTTTTACAGAAAATTGCCCTGCCGGACGCCATCAGGAAATTCCCGCGGCGATACTTGCTTTTCCGGTACATTTCTGCTAAAATATTTGAATTGCACACGGCACTTCGTATTGGAAGTGCCGGCGACCATCACCTCAAAGGAGGAGCCTCCCATGCTGGAGTTGAAGCATATTTCCTATCGCGTGTCCGCCCCCGAGGGGGAGCTGGACATCCTCAAAGACGTCAGCCTGACCATCCCCGACGAAAAGCTGGTGGTGTTCACCGGGCCCAACGGCGGCGGCAAGACCACCCTGGCCAAGATCATCATGGGGCTGATCCGTCCCACCGCCGGGCAGATCGTCTACGACGGGCAGGACATCACCGACCTGGACATCACCCAGCGGGCCCGCCTGGGCATCAGCTACGGTTTCCAGCAGCCGCCCCGCTTCAAGGGCATCACCGTGCAGGATCTGCTGCAGCTGGCCGCCGGCGAGAACCGGCTCAGCAAGGACCGCTGCTGCCACTATCTCACCAGCGTGGGGCTGTGCGCCAACGACTATCTGGACCGGGAGGTGGACGTGTCCCTCTCCGGCGGCGAGGTCAAGCGCATCGAGATCGCCACCATTCTGGCCCGGGACGGCAGGTTCATGATCTTTGACGAGCCGGAGGCCGGCATCGATCTGTGGTCCTTCGCCCGTCTCACCGAGACCTTTGAACAGATCCACGCCAGGCGCAGCGCCACCATGGTCATCATCTCCCACCAGGAGCGGATCATCCGCCTGGCCGACGAGATCATCGTGGTGGCCGGCGGCCAGATCGCCCACCGGGGCACCACGGAGGAGATCTTCCCCCTGATCCTGGCCGACACCCTGGGCTCCTGCCCCGTGATGACAAGAAAGGAGGCCGCGCAATGATCACCGACATCGACGCCAAGCTGCTGGAGAAGATCGCGGACCTCACCGGCAAGCCCGCCGGCGCCATCAACATCCGCAAGGACAGCGGCTGCGAGGCCCGCCAGTCCACCGAGCACATCGAGATCGCCGGCAAGACCGACAAGCCGGGCATCGACATCCGCATTAGGCCCGGTACCCGGGGCGAGAAGTGCTATATCCCCGTTATCATCAGCAAAACCGGCCTGACGGAGATGGTCTACAACGACTTCTACGTGGGCGACGGCAGCGACGTGGAGATCGTGGCCGGCTGCGGCATCCACAACTCCGGCTGCGACGAGAGCCGTCACGACGGCGTCCACACCTTCTATATCGGCAAAAACTGCCGGGTCCGCTACACGGAGAAGCACTACGGCGAGAACGCCCCGGAGCAGACCGGCAGGAATGTGATGAACCCCCAGACCATCGTGTATCTGGGCGAGGGCTCCACCATGGAGATGGAGACCGTCCAGATCCGGGGCATCGACTCCACCAAGCGCTTCACCAAGTTCGTCTGCGAGGCGGGCAGCGAGGTGGTGGTCACCGAGCGCCTGCTGACCCACGGCAGGCAGATCGCTGAGAGCGAGATGGAGATCGAGCTCAACGGCGCCGACGCCAAGGGCCGGGTCATCTCCCGCTCCGTGGCCCAGGATGAGTCGGAGCAGGTGTTCTACCCCCGCATGGTGGGCAACGCCCAGTGTTTCGGCCACGTCCAGTGCGACTCCATCATCATGGGCAGCGCCAAGGTCAAGTCCATCCCCGCCATCGCCGCCAACTGCACCGACGCCCAGCTGGTCCACGAGGCCGCCATCGGCAAGATCGCCGGCGACCAGCTGTTGAAGCTGGAGACCCTGGGCCTGTCCCCGGAGGAGGCGGAGGAGACCATCCTCAAGGGCTTCCTGGCCTGAAATCACGGCAAAAAAGCATCCCCCGGCCGCAGCCGGGGGATGCTTTTTTTGTCGGTCGACTTACTCCTGGGCGTCCATGGGAGCGCCGCAGTCGGGGCAGAACTTGCTGTTGGAAACCGCTCCGCAGACGGGGCAGGTCTTCAGCTCGGGGTCCTCCGCCGCCTTCTCGGCCTCCTCCAGCGCCTCCTTGCTGGCCTTCAGCTCGGCGATCCTGGCCTTGGAGGCGTTGATGGCGTCCACCACGTCCTTGACGGCGTCGGGGATCTCGCCCTCATATTCAGATACGAACCACTCGCCGATGGCTTTGCAGTTCTTCTCGATTTCCCGCTCCTCGCTCAGGATCGCCACCTTCAGCTTGGCGTTGTCGGAGGCGTCCTTGGCTTTTTCCGCAGCCACCTCGGCCAGATCCTTCGCCTTCTCGGCAGCAGCGCCGGCAATGTCCTTTGCCTTCTTGGTCAGTTCATCCAAAAATGCCATCACAATTCTCCTTTCCCGCTCGGTTGTTCGGTTTGGCCCGATTATACTGCACTTTATCCGCCGGTGCAAGGGCGCCGTACACGAATTTACACTCTCTTAAAATCTCCCGCCCTCTCAGTGCTCGATCCAGTCGGCGGCCCGCTGCACAGCCCGCTTCCACAGCCGGTACTCCCGGTCGCAGTCGGCCTGCACCCGCTCCGGGCGGAAGATCCGCTGGCTCTTCCGCAGGGCGGACAGCTCCTCCAGACTGCCCCAGAGCCCGCAGCTCAGGCCGGCCAGCGCCGCCGCGCCGAAGGCGGTGGTCTCCACCATGGTGGGGCGGTCCACTTCGATGCGCAGCAGATCCGCCTGCATCTGCAGCAGGATATCGGACACGCTGGCGCCGCCGTCCACCCGCAGGCGGGTGATGTCCCGTCCGGCGTCCTGGCGCATGGCCATCATCAGGTCGGTGACCTGGTAGGCGATGCACTCCAGCACGGCCCGGGCGATATGGGCCCGGTTGGTGCCCCGGGTGATGCCCAGGATGGCGCCCCGGGCGTACATGTCCCAGTAGGGGGCGCCCAAACCCGTGAAGGCGGGCACCAGCACCACGCCGCCGCTGTCTGGCACCGAGGCGGCCAGCACGTCCACCTCCGGGGCCGAGTCGATGAGCTTCAGCTCGTCCCGCACCCACTGGATGGTGCTGCCGCCGTTGAACACGCTGCCCTCCAGCACGTAGGTGGTCCTGCCGTCCACCTGCCAGCCGATGGAGCTGACCAGCCCCGCCCGGCTGCGCACCGGCGCATCGCCCACGTTCATCAGCGTGAAGCAGCCGGTGCCGTAGGTGTTCTTGGCGTCGCCGGGGGCAAAGCAGGCCTGGCCGAACAGGGCCGCCTGCTGGTCGCCCGCCGCGCCGCACACCGGCACGCCCGCGAGCTTCTCCAGGCCCGGGATGCCCGACTTCACACAGCCGTAAACCTGGCTGTTGCCCACCGGCTCGGGCAGGACGCTCACGGGCACGTTCAAAAGCTCACACAGCTCCTCGTCCCAGCACAGGCGGTGGATATCGAAGAGCATGGTGCGGCAGGCGTTGGAGTAGTCGGTGACGTGCCGGCCCGTCAGCTGCCAGATGAGCCAGGTCTCCACCGTGCCGAACAGGAGCTCGCCCCGCTCCGCCCGCTCCCGGGCGCCGGGCACGTGGTCCAGGATCCAGCGGATCTTGGTGCCGGAGAAATAGGCGTCGATCAGCAGACCGGTGGAGGTCTCCACCCGCTCGGTCAGGCCCCGGCGCTTCAGGTCCTCGCACAGCTCCGCCGTGCGGCGGCACTGCCACACGATGGCGTTATACACCGGCTCGCCGGTATTTTTGTCCCAGAGGATGGTGGTCTCCCGCTGGTTGGTGATGCCGATGCCGGCGATGTCGCCGGGGGCGAAGTCGGAGATGGCCTCCATGGCGGACAGCCGCTCGCTGTTCCAGATGTTCATGGGGTCGTGCTCCACCCAGCCCGCCCGGGGATAGATCTGGCGGAAGGGGTGCTGGGCTTTGGCCGCGATCTGCCCCTGTTTGTCAAAAACGATGGCCCGCGAGCTGGTGGTTCCCTGATCCAGCGCCAAGATATAGCTTCCCATGTCGTCCTCCTCTTTTCAAATGCGTTTTTCTGTGGTATACTATTATGGTGAAGTAATTGGGTTTTCTCTATCATATCACAGAACAGGAGGATTTACCATGACTAATCTGCAAGAATTTACCTTCCTCTCCACGGACGGAAAGACCACGCTGCACGGTATGGAGTGGGTGCCGGAGGGCCGGGATATCGTCGGCGTGCTGCAGATCGCCCACGGCGTGGCGGAGCACATCGCCCGGTACGACCATTTTGCCCGCTTCCTCAACGAGCAGGGCGTCGCCGTGGTGGGCAACGACCACCTGGGCCACGGCAAATCCATCGCCCCCGGCGCCACCCCCATCTACTTCGGCGACGGCAACACCTGGGACACGGTGGTGGACGACCTCTACACCCTGCATCTGCGGATCAAGGACAAGTTTCCCGGCGTCCCCCTGTTCCTGATGGGCCACTCCATGGGCTCCTTCCTGGCCCGCACCTATCTGATCCGCTACCCCGGCACCGTCCAGGCTGCCATCATCATGGGCACCGGCTGGCAGCCGGAGATCATGCTCACCGGCGGCCTCACCATGGCGGGCACCATCGCCAGGCGCAGCGGCGAGAGCGCCACCAGCGACGTGGTCACCAACCTGGCCTTCGGCTCCTACAACAAGGCCTTCGCCCCCAACCGCACCCCGGTGGACTGGCTCAGCGTGGACACCGACAATGTGGACCGCTATATCGCCGATCCCCTGTGCGGCCTGCCCGCCACCGTGGGCCTCTTCCGCCAGATGCTCACCGGCATCCGCTTCAACCAGCGGCCCGACAACCTGCGCAAGATGGACAAGGACATGCCCATCCTCTTCATCTCCGGCGAGCAGGACCCGGTGGGCGGCATGATGAAGGGCGTCGTCCGATCCCGGGACGCCTTCCTGGCCGTCGGCGTCAAGGACGTGACCCTGCTGTCCTACGCCGGACTGCGCCACGAGATCCTCAACGAAAAGGCCCAGCAGCAGACCGTCTACAACGACATCTGGAGCTGGCTGAAGAAATACTGCTGACAGGAGAGAGATCATGAGCGAGTGGGAAAAGCTGCACCGGCAGTGCCTGGGCTGCCGGGCCTGCGCCCTGGCGGAGACACGGACCAACGTGGTCTTCGGCGTGGGCAATCCGGAGGCGGAGGTGCTGTTCATCGGCGAGGCCCCCGGCGCCAACGAGGACGCCCAGGGCGAGCCCTTCGTGGGCCGGGCCGGCAAGCTGCTGGACGATATGCTGGCCATGATCGGCCTGGACCGGTCGAAGATCTATATCACCAACTCCGTCAAGTGCCGCCCGCCCCAGAACCGGGACCCGCTGAACACGGAGAAGGACGCCTGCCGCGGCTTCCTGCGGCGGCAGGTGGAGCTGATGCGCCCCAAGATCATCGTCTGCCTGGGCCGCATCAGCGCCGCGGAGATCATCAAGGAGGACTTCAAGATCACCCAGGAGCACGGCCAGTTCTTTGAGCGGGGCGGCATCCAGATGATGGCCCTCTACCACCCGGCGGCCCTGCTGCGGGATCCCCGGAAGAAGCCGGAGACCTTCGAGGATCTGAAGGCGCTGCAGCGGAAGATCCGGGAGATCTGTGAGCGGACGGAGATCGAGTTCAAGTAACGGGGATCTATTCCCCTGCCCGTCATTCCGAGGAGCAAAGCGACGTGGGAATCCGTGCCCTTCTTTTCGGAATACGGATTGCCGCGGGCCTGCGGCCCTCGCAATGACAGGGCTGCTTCGAATTCTGTTCCCCCTCATCAGTCGCTTTGCGACAGCTTCCCCTCAGGGGGAAGCCTTTGAAGACAACAACCCCGGAGCGGTCCCGCGGGACCGCTCCGGGGTTATCTTATTTGTTCAATATCTCCTGCTCTCCCCTACCCGATCATGCTCACCAGCAC
>JAFRSI010000093.1 GCA_017427645.1 Oscillospiraceae bacterium
CCTGCTGGCTTTCTGCTCCTTGGGCTTCACGGTCACTGCCATATCTCTGTTGTTCAGCCGACAATTCAAAGAGTTGTGATAACCTTGATTACTAGGAATAGGCCCGGATTAAGGCAGTAGGCGGCGACTGATAAAATGTTTCCCTTGTTTTGCCCCACAAGGGCAAAAACAAGGGAAAACGGAGCTTTTTGTGGTAGCAGACCTGAGGGAAATGCAGGAAAATCAAGGGTTTTCAGAGAATCTAGTCGATAAACGGGAATTTGAAATCCCCGAAATCACAGGCATCCGCCGGCGACGGCAGGGCTTCCATGAAACCCTCTGAAACCGCCCCAAACAAAGGTTTTTCGCGATCTGTCCGCCGAGTACCTTTGTGAAATGCTTTCCCGTTTCTATAACGCCCGCGCCGCTCATACGGCAAGAGCCGGGGCGGACAGGACTGCGGGCCGCAAATTCAACTCGAAGTTGATTTTTTTCAGTTTTCAAGTTATTTACGAATTGCCTCTGCTGCGGTATGATACGGATGCAGGCTGCAAAACGCGAATCAATCAAGTAGCAAGGAGGAAACGATGGATACTTTACTGATCGGACAATATATCAAGTACTTGCGGAAAACGGCAGGCATGACGCAGAAGGACCTCGCCGAGAAACTGAACGTTTCTTTTCAGGCCGTCTCAAAATGGGAAAACGGCGATACGCTTCCGGACACAGGCATTCTGCTTGATCTGTGCGATATGCTGAACACAACGGCAGACAAGCTGCTCAACGGAGGACGTCTCGCGGCGCCCGAGCGCAGAATGATGCGGCTGGAAGACGTTAAGACGGGCTTTCACTATCTGGAGAGCATCGGAAAGCTTTTCGGGGAAGACTGCACGTTTTTCACGGGGATGATCAACGGGATCAACGAAACGATGAATATGGATCTGCTGACCTATCTGAAAGATCCCCTGACGCGGGAGGTCATGTATGCGGAAGTGCTGATCCAGGGAATCCTTTCCGGCCGAACCGTAGACATGGACGAGATCGAGGCAGGCTTCCAAAACGAAAAGATGATCGAGACGATCCGGCGGTATCTTTCCAAGGCGGCCGGAGCGCCTGAGACAAAGGCATAGTTGATTTGAGAACACCCTTTGCATAAATGCAGCGATTTATGCAAAGGGTGTATTTCGCTCTCAAACGGCGCGGGATGATGTGTGAAACCAATTCCCCCGTTTCGGTTTAGCCGGGGGTTATTCGCTTGCCTTGAGCGTATAAGTCGGCCCCCAGTTTTTCAAAACCGTGACGGAAGAGAAGCCGGCGGACAGCAGCGCTTCTTTTTCGTGCCCTACGGTCAATGGGGTGTCATAGTGATAAAACTCGTCGCCGTGAATTCCCTGTTCCTTTTTCAGCCGGAGAAGCTCTGCACGGCGAAATCGCTCTTCTTCGTCTGACGCCGCAAAGTAATCTGTCAGGATGAAAAAGCCTCCCGGCTTTAGTGCTTTCCGCACCTTCTCATACAACGGGATCTTTTCTTCCCTTGTGAAGTGGTGAAGCGACTCGACGGACACGGCCGCGTCAAATGCACACTCGTCAAACGGCACGTCAAAATAGGAGCCCGCGATCAAAGTCAGCGCCTTGTCGGGATACTTCCCGCGAAGCGCCTCCAGCATTCCCGGAGCGAGGTCGATCCCGGTGATCCTCGCCGTGGGAACCGTTTCAAAATAGTACCCCAGCTCCAAGCCCGTCCCGCATCCCAAATCCAGGATATGGGAATCAGCCGTCTGCGGCAGACAGCCTGCGGTAAATGGGTAGAACTCCCGGGCGGAATCAATGCACGTCAACTGGTGTTCCTCATAACCGTTCAGTCGAGCTTCAAAAAACTCTCCCATCTTTTCAAGCATATCGCCACTCCTCCGCAAACAGCGAGATTACAAAAACAATGTATCATGCTTCGGCGGTAAAAACAAGAAAACCTCTTTTGCCCTGGCAGACAAAAGAGGTTTCCGACAAACCGGGCTTTGTCAGTCGGAATGCATAAACATATTAAATCCCGTTTTTACTCTTTGAAAAGTGTAGTTGATAACGCTTTCAAAGCAATCGTTCTTGAGCAGATATCTGACAAAACGAGCTCCGAGGTAATAGCCGACGTCCGGATGACCTTCAAACCGAACCCAATCGCCGAAATAGTGCTGGCTTTCCTGCGTCATCTCACCCAAATCACGATAAAAAGAGTTCTTAATCAATTCAATATTTTTGTCGCACCATTCCTTCCACCCGTTTCTATCTTGGTGGAAATACTCGGCGTCCCCGACAATTTCCTGCTCGAAAACCATTGCTATGCCTTCCGTAAACAATTGCCAAAGGAACTTCTCAGTCATTGAATTACTATTGTGGTAAAGAGAGCCGTATTGAGCCTGAAAAACGTGGCCGAGTTCATGAACGATCAATCCTGTCATATCGTCCTTATTACACCAATCAAGCTCTATTATTTTCTCAATTCCGAGAAGAACCGTTATCTTTTCTTCGATCCTTGTGACCCAACCGGCTCCGTTGCACAAACCAATATATAAAACAATATCGGCGTCAACGGATCTGCCGAACACCTCAACAATTCTCTCTTCAAGATGTTCCGAAACCGCATAAAACGCGCGAACAGCCTCTCCGCGCTTTTCATTATCGGTAAGTACTGCGTTTAAGACCGGCAAATAATCTTCGTTCCACGAAAAGCCCGTATTGATGCAGTCTTCCATATCGCTGAGGCATAGTTCCTTCGCGCCTGGGATCCATTTATCAATATATATTTCCCAGTTGTCGAGATTGAATCGACCGTCGTCAAACACAGACAGAAAGTCAGTTGAGGTATCTATGATTCTCACTCTGTTTATCCTCCTCAAAATCCCGATTTGACGAGATGATTATACAGTATTAGTTCCCTCCGTACAACAAGAAAACCTCTTTTGCCCTGGTAGACAAAAGAGGTTTCTTTGATGTGTAAGAGCGCACAAAAGTATACCAAAGCATAGAAAGAACGCGTAAAAGTACAAGCAGGGGAGCTCGACAAAACAGGAAGTTGATTAATCCCAAAGCGAAGAAAAATGCTGAAGAAGGAAATCCCGGTATTCTGTGAATAACGGATCGTCCAGGTGATCGCGGACATAATTCGCGTGCATTTTTTGCTCATCAGGGTCGATCTCGGCGTAGCGGTGGACGATCACATTACCGGCAACCTCTTCTCGAAGAATTTCCGCATAGACATTTGGGATATACTCCGCCAGTATAACGGGCACGTTTACAGAGCTTTCCCAAGTGTGGCCTTTGGTATTTGTTAAGACAACAGTTGACACAGGCTGATACAAGAATCCTTCTTTTCCCTCATACATCGTTTTTAGTTGATCTGGGAATCGCTCAAAATAATGCTGAATTCCGTTTCGATCAGGGCCCATGGTAACGAAATTCTCCCGCCTGCTTCTGCAACAGACCAGAGCGTAGACCCGATCCGTCGTAAAATAGGCAACCTTGCTCCCATCAACGTGAGATATTGCATTTGCAAGAATGATATTTAATCCACTAATGATACTTCCATGATAAAAAACAGGCTCTTGTGGCATTGCCATCGCTCCTTGTGTTTTGAATCTTAACAAACTTCCGATTTGTTGCGGAAATTATACCATAGTCAACCTCATAAAACAACGAGAAAACCTCTCTTGCCCCGGTAGACAAAAGAGGTTTCTTTGATGTGAAAGAACGCGGGAAAGTGCACCAACGCATAGAAAGAACGCCTAAAAGGTACATGGTGTGCAGCGCTGCAGACGGGGGCGCGTCATTGCCCCATCATCTCTAAGGCTTCATCAAGGGGAACGGCGTCAACAAGTTCTTCCCAGACGTCTTCATTGTAATACCGGACGGTGGTTTCACCTGTCATGTAATCATTATCAAAAGTGGAGTTGGTACCCTCGGGAATGATCACATCGAAGCCTCTTTCAAATGCGGATTTCACGGTTGCGTCAATGCAGTAGTTCGTCTGCAGGCCGATGATCATCAGGCGCTTATCCTCCTGCTGCTCCATGTATGCTTTGAATTCTTTGTTCCCAAAGCAGCTGTTGATGTTCTTGACGAAGACTTTTTCTCCCGGCTTGGGCTGCAGCAGATCAATGATCTCAAATCCTTCGTCGCCTGCGGACAGACCGCTGCCGGGGCCGGCGTCATGCTGTATGAAGATGACTTCAACTCCTTTTTTTCTGGCAGCGTCGACGAGCCGAACGGTGCTGTCCACAAAGGTGTCAAAGGCATACAAGTCCTCATCCACAAGGGCTTTCTGCATATCGATCACCAATAGAATCATTAGATGTCCCTCCTGTTGTTTTCCTGTGACAGGATCATTATACCATAACCCATCGGGGAAGTAAACAAAGAAAACCTCTTTTGCCTTGGCAGACAAAAGAGGTTTCTTTGGTGGTGTGCGGTACAAGACTCGAACCTGTGTCCGCGTCGTGCCAGCCGCCTCGCTTCATCCGCCGCCGGCGGTGCTTCGGCGGCAGACCCCATGCCGTCAAGCGATGCCTGGCGCACAAAGAGAGCCGTATTGTCGACGCATGGGGTGGGCCCGGGAGGGGATGGGAGTCCCCTCCCGAATATTGCAATTATCTCGCGGCGCAAAGCGCCGCGCACCAAAAAAACAAGGCACCCTGTGGGGTGCCTTGTTTTTTTGGTGCGCGGTACAGGACTCGAACCTGTGACCCCATGCACGTCAAGCATGTGCTCTACCAGCTGAGCTAACCGCGCGGACAGCGGTAATATACTACCCTATACCGCCGGGATTGTCAACACTTTTCTTTTGAAAACCGCAAATTATTTGTCCGTCAGCTCCGGTTTTCCAGTTTCCGCAGGTATGCCCGGAACTCCTCCGGCAGTTCGCAGTGCAGCTCCACCGGCTCTCCGGTGCGGGGGTGGATGAAACGCAGGCCCACGGCGTGGAGGCACTGGCCCGTCAGACCGGGCACCGGCTTCTTGGCGCCGTACACCGTGTCGCCCAGGATGGGGTGGCCCATGTGGGCCATGTGGACCCGGATCTGGTGGGTGCGGCCCGTCTCCAGCCGGCAGCGGACGTGGGTGACGCCGGGATAGCGGGCCACCACCTCCCAGTGGGTCACGGCGCGGCGGCCCCTGGCAGTCACCGCCATTTTCTTGCGGTCGGCGGGGTGGCGGCCGATGGGCGCGTCCACCGTGCCGCTGTCCTCCCGGAGATTGCCGACTACCAGGCACTCATAGGTCCGGGCCAGTGTGTGATCCGCCAACTGGGCGCTGAGGCCCAGGTGGGCGGCGTCGTTCTTGGCGGCGATGATGAGGCCGCTGGTATCCCGGTCGATGCGGTGGACGATACCGGGCCGCTTTTCTCCGCCGACGCCGGAGAGACTGTCCCCGCAGTGGTGGAGCAGGGCGTTGACCAGGGTGCCGTCGGCGTGGCCGGGGGCGGGGTGGACCACCATGCCCGCCGGCTTGTTCACCACGATCACGTCCTCGTCCTCGTACACCACGTCCAGCGGGATATCCTGGGCCGCCACCGCCGTCTCCTCCGGCTCCTCCGGCAGGTCCGCCGTCAGCTCCTCGCCGCCGGCCAGACGGTAATTCTTGGGCAGGACCCTGCCCGCCAGCCTTACGCGGCCCTCCTCGATGAGGCGGGCGGCGGCGCTGCGGGAGACAGCCAGCCCCGCGGCCAGAAAGCTGTCCAGCCGCCCGCCGGCGTCTTCACTTGTGGCCGTCAGCGTCCGGATCATGAGGCTTCTCCCTCCTGTCTGTCTTCTCGTAGAGGAACAGGTAGTAAATCGCGCCCAGGACGGCCCCCACCACCACAAAGCAGTCGGCCAGGTTGAAGATGGGGTATTGGAACAGCAGCAGATCGAACATATCCACCACGTAGCCCCGGAAGATCCGGTCGATGAGGTTGCCCATGCCGCCGCCCAGGATCAGCAGGCAGCCCGCCACGCCCAGGGGGTGACGGACGATTTTCTTGATCAGCAGCCACAGCACCAGCGCCATCAGCACCACCGTGACGACGGCCAGCACCGCGGTCATGCCGCTGAAGCTGGACCAGGCGGCGCCGGTATTGTGGAGCCGGGTCAGCTGCATCACGCCGGGCAGCAGGGGGGCGGATTGGCCCACGGACAGGTGGGACACGACCCAGTATTTCAGGCCCTGGTCGGCGGCGATCAGGGCGGCGACGATCAATGCGTACAGCATGGTGCTCTCCTTACAGAAGTGGGTTTTTCGTTATCATACCGCAACCGGACCGTTTTTGCAACTTTATTCCCTGTCTTTTCTTGTCACCCGGCGGATTTCGTGCTATAATAAATTGATTATCGTCGAGGAGTAGCGCCTTTCGTCAGCAGGCGCTGCCGGGAGGTACCATTTGGACAGAACGCAAGTGATCCTGACGGAGGAGCAGCTCTCCCGTCAGCGGGATTTTACCGATAAAATACGCGCCATTCACGAGAGCCGGGGCCGTCAGATCCGGGCCATGGTGGACACCTTCGGCTGCCAGCAGAACGTGGCGGACAGCCAGCTCATCATGGGCATGCTGGAGGCCATGGGCTGCGATTTCACCGACCAGCCGGAGGAGGCCGACATCGTGGTGCTGAACACCTGCGCCATCCGGGACCACGCCGAGCAGCGGGTCTACGGCAACCTGGGCGCTCTGACCCACACGAAAAAGGCCAATCCGGAGCAGATCATCTGCCTGTGCGGGTGCATGGCCCAGCGGCCGGAGGTGGCCGAGCGGGTCCGCAAATCCTACCGCCACGTGGATCTGGTGTTCGGGCCCCAGGCCCTGTGGCGCTTCCCGGAGCTGCTGCACCAGGTCTACACCCGGCGGCGCCGGGTCTTCAGCGTGGCCGACGAGCCGGGTCAGATCGCCGAGGGTATCCCCGTGGTGCGCGAGGGCCGTATCCGGGCCTGGGTCTCCATCATGTACGGGTGCAACAACTTCTGCTCCTACTGCATCGTGCCCTACGTCCGGGGCCGGGAGCGCAGCCGCGATCCCGCGCGCATCCTGGCGGAGGTCCGGGAGCTGGCCGAGGCCGGCTACAAGGAGATCACCCTCCTGGGCCAGAACGTCAACTCCTACGGCAAGGATCTGGACACCCCCTGGGACTTCGCCGATCTGCTCTCCGCCATCGATCAGATCCCCGGCGACTACCTGATCCGCTTCATGTCCTCCCAGCCCAAGGACGCCAGCTGCAAGCTGTTCGACGTCATGGCCGGGAGCCGCCACGTGGCCCACCAGCTCCACCTGCCGGTCCAGTCCGGGTCCGACCGGGTGCTGCGGGCCATGAACCGGCCCTACACCGCGGAAAAATATCTGGAGCTCATCACCTACGCCCGGAAGGTCATGCCCGATCTGGTGCTGACCAGCGACGTGATCATCGGCTTCCCCGGCGAGACGGAGGCCGAGGCCATGGAGACGGTGGCCCTGGTGGAAAAGGTGCGCTTCGACGCCCTGTTCACCTTCATCTTTTCCCCCCGGCCCGGCACCCCCGCCGCGAAAATGGACGATCCGACGCCCCGGGCGGAGAAGCAGAAGTGGTTCGACAAGCTCTGCGACACCCAGAACGCCATCTCCGCCCAGATCCACGCCCAGTACGTGGGGCAGACCGCCCGCGTCCTGGTGGACGAGGAGAGCGGCGACCTGCGCTGGCCCCTCCAGGGCCGCACCGCCGGGGGACGGCTGGTGCATCTGGCCGGGGACAAAGCTGTCCTCGGCACCTATCAGACGGTGAAGATCACCGACAGCAACACCTGGGCGCTGTTCGGCGAGATCGTGTGATACGCCCGCGGCGTATCAGAAGAACCGGCTTGCCGTGCGCGCGCGAGATCCGCGCGCTTTGCAATACGCCTTTTGAAAGGAGACGTCTTATGGCTGAACTGACGCCCATGATGCGGCAATATATGGAGATCAAGGAGCAGAACCGGGACTCCATCCTGTTCTTCCGCCTGGGCGATTTCTACGAGATGTTCGGCGCCGACGCCCGCACCGCCTCCCGGGAGCTGGACCTGACCCTGACCACCCGGGACAAGGACAAGACCAAGGCCTTCGACGACAAGGTGCCCATGTGCGGCATCCCCTACCACGCCGCCGACGCCTATATCGCCCGGCTCATCGCCAAGGGCTACAAGGTGGCCATCTGCGAGCAGACGGAGGACCCCGCCGCGGCCAAGGGGCTGGTGAAGCGGGACATCATCCGGGTGGTGACCCCCGGCACCGTCATAGACAGCGCGTGCCTGGAGGAGGGGCGCTCCAACTTCTGCGCCGGCATCTATCTGGACGACGACAACGCCGCCCTGTGCGCCTGCGATATCTCCACCGGCCAGACCCACGCCACCGCCTTCTCCGGACCGGAGCGGCTGGATCACCTGCTCAACGAGCTGGGCCGCTTCTCCCCCGCCGAGGCGGTGCTCAACGAGGCCGCGTTTTTCAACGAGACCCTCCACGACGCCCTGGAGAACAAATTCCGCTGCCACATGGAGAAGCTCCCCGCCGGGCGCTTCAAAATGGAGGAGGCGGAGAAGGCCGTCCGCGCCCAGTTCGGCGACGCCGCTTTCCAGCGGCTGCCCCGGAACAACGGCGCCGCCGTGCTGGCCCTGGGCGTCCTGCTGGGCTACCTCCACGAGACCCAGAAGACCGATCTGGGCCACATCGACGAGCTGGACTACTACGAAAAGGGCCAGTTCATGGAGCTGGACCTCACCGCCCGGCGCAACCTGGAGCTGACGGAGACCCTGCGCTCCAAGGAGAAGAAGGGGAGCCTGCTGTGGGTGCTGGACAAGACCAAGACCGCCATGGGCGCCCGGTGCCTCCGCTCCTGGCTGGAGCGGCCCCTGCTGAGCGTCACCGCCGTGAACCGGCGGCTGGACGCGGTATCCGCCCTGGTGGACCACACCATGGCCCGACAGGAGCTGATCCTGGCCCTCACCGGCATCGCCGACATGGAGCGGCTCATCGGCCGCATCGTCTACGGCAGCGCCGGCGGCCGGGACCTGGTGGCCCTGCGCAGCGCCATGGAGCGGCTGCCCGCCGTCAAGGCACAGCTCTCCGCCTTCCCCAAGGGCCGGCTCCATGAGCTGGATGAGCAGCTGGACGATCTGAACGACCTGGCCGCCCTCATCTCCGAGACTCTCGCCGACGAGCCCCCCTTCTCCGTCCGGGAGGGCGAGATGATCCGGGACGGCTTCCACCCGGAGGTGGACCGGCTGCGCTCCATCCTCCACGGCGGCAAGGATATCATCGCCCGCATGGAGGCCGAGGAGAAGGAGCGCACCGGCATCCGCACCCTGCGCATCGGCTACAACAAGGTATTCGGCTACTATATCGAGGTATCCAACTCCTTCAAGGACCAGGTGCCCGAGACCTATATCCGCAAGCAGACCCTGGTGAACGGCGAGCGCTACATCACCCAGGAGCTGAAAAACCTGGAGAGCGACATCCTCACCGCCGCCGACCGGGTATCCGCCCTGGAATACGAGCTGTTCACCAAGCTGCGCCTGGCCGTGGCCGCCCAGGTGAGCCGCATCCAGCAGACCGCCGCCGCCGTGGCGGAGCTGGACACCCTGGCCTCCTTCGCCGCCGTGGCCGTGAAAAACAACTACTGCTGCCCCTCCGTGGACGAGTCCGGCGTCATCGAGATCCACGACGGCCGCCACCCGGTGGTGGAGCAGATGCGCTCCGACGCCCTGTTCGTGCCCAACGACACCTACATGGGCAGCAGTGAAAACCGGGTGGCCATCATCACCGGCCCCAACATGGCGGGCAAATCCACCTACATGCGCCAGGTGGCCCTGATCGTGCTGATGGCCCAGGTGGGATCCTTCGTCCCGGCCCGGGCCGCGCACCTGGGCATCGTGGACCGGATCTTCACCCGCATCGGCGCCAGCGACGACCTGAGCGCCGGTCAGTCCACCTTCATGGTGGAGATGACGGAGGTCAGCGATATCCTCCGCCACGCCACGGCGGACAGTCTGCTGATCCTGGACGAGATCGGCCGGGGCACCTCCACCTTCGACGGCATGTCCATCGCCCGGGCGGTGCTGGAATACTGCGCCGACGCCCGGAAGCTGGGGGCCAAGACCCTGTTTGCCACCCACTATCACGAGCTCACCGAGCTGGAAAACGCCCTGCCCGGTGTGAAAAACTTCAACATCGCCGTCCGCGCCCGGGGCGAGGAGATCATCTTCCTGCGCAAGATCATCCCCGGCGGCGCCGACCGCAGCTACGGCATCGAGGTGGCCCAGCTGGCCGGCCTGCCCGCCCAGGTGGTGAACCGGGCCCGGAAGATCCTCCGGGCGCTGGAGGAGGAGTCGGGCCGTCCCGCCGCCCCGGAGCAGCAGACCGACGACCAGGTCTCCTTCACCGCCATGGCGGAGGGCGAGGTGGCGGAGGCCATCCGCCGCTGCCAGGTGGACACCCTGAGTCCCCTGGAGGCCCTGAATCTGCTGTACGAGCTGAAGCAAAAGCTGTAACATTTCACTTCCCCCAAAGGAGGGATCCCCATGCCTGAGATCCGACAACTGGACAAGCACGTGGCGGACCTGATCGCCGCCGGCGAGGTGGTGGAGCGTCCGGCCAGCGTGGCCAAGGAGCTGCTGGAGAACGCCCTGGACGCCGGCACCTCCGCCATCGTGGCGGAGATCGAGCGGGGCGGACTGACCTACCTGCGGGTCACCGACAACGGCTGCGGCATCGCGCCGGACCAGCTGCCTACCGCCTTCCTGCGCCACGCCACCAGCAAGCTGCGCACGGCGGAGGACCTGGCCGCCATCGGCACCCTGGGCTTCCGGGGCGAGGCCCTGGCCGCCATCAGCGCCGTGAGCCGCGTGGATATCCTGTCCCGCCAGACCGGCAGCGACGAGGGCGCCGTGCTCCACCTGGAGGGCGGCGCGGCCGGCGAGGTCCGGCCCTCCGGCTGCCCGGAGGGCACCACCATCGTGGTGCGGGATCTCTTTTACAACACCCCCGCCCGGATGAAGTTCATGAAGAAGGACAGCGCCGAGGGCACCGCCGTCACCGGCATCGTGACCCATCTGGCTCTGAGCCATCCGGAGGTCTCCTTCAAGCTGCTGCGGGACGGGGCCGAGGTGCTCCACACCCCCGGCGACGGACAGCTCCAGAGCGCCGTGTACGCCGCCCTGGGCCGGGATTTCGCCCTGCATCTGCTGCCCATCCGCGGCAGCGGCGGCGAGGTCCAGGTGAACGGCTTCGTCACCGAGCCCCTCCACGGCCACGGCACCCGGGCCCGGCAGATCTTCTTCGTCAACGGGCGCTTCGTCAAATCCCAATTGCTCTCCGCCGCCCTGGAGGAGGCCTACCGCAACCAGATCATGAAGGGCAAGTTCCCCGGCTGCGTGCTGCACATCAGCGTGCCCGTCCGCGCGGTGGACGTGAACGTCCATCCCGCCAAGACGGTGGTGAAATTCGCCGCCGACAAGCCGGTGTTCGACGCCGTGTACTATACCGTCCTGGACGCCCTCAACGCCCAGAACCGGCCCGCCGCGCCGGAGAAGCGGGAGAGCGCCTTCTATCAGAGCATGACGGCGGAACAGTTCCGCGCCCATGCTCACCAGACCGCGCCGCCTCCGGCAAAAAAGCCCCCCGTGGGCTCTTACACGTCCCGCCCCGCCGCGCCGATCGTGCCCCGGGGCCAGTCCACCCAGGTCCGGGACGTGGCCCCGGCTCCCGGCGTCCCCTTTGCCGCCCCCGTGGTCAGCGGCGGCCGGGAGGTCACCTATCACATCACCCCGCCCGCCCCGGCGAAAAAGCCGGAGCCGGAGCCGGTCCAGCAGACCATGGAGCCGCCGGCGGAGGCCCCCTGGCGCATCGTTGGCGAGGTGCTGAAGACCTATATCATCTGCGAGGACGCCCACCGCACCGTCTGGCTCATCGACAAGCACGCCGCCCACGAGCGGATCCGCTTCGACGCCCTGAAGGCCAACACGGAGCCCATGATGTCCCAGTTCCTGCTGACGCCCCTGACCGTGGATCTGGACGCGGACAGCTGCGCCGCCGCCCTGGAAAACCTGGCGGTGCTGGAGCAGTTCGGCTTCGTCTGCGAGGATTTCGGCGGCGGCACGCTGCTGGTGCGCCAGATCCCCGCCGACATCCGGCTGGAGGACGCGGCGGCCACCGTGGAGGAGCTGGCCCGGAAGCTGGCTCTGGGCCGGGCCGATCCCGCCGGGGCCCGGGACGAGCTGCTGCACACCGTGGCCTGCAAGAGCGCCATCAAAGCCGGGATGGACACCTCCCCGGCGGAGATGGCCGCCCTGGTGAAGAAGGTGCAGTCCGGCGAGATCCAATACTGTCCCCACGGCCGGCCCGTCAAGTACCGGCTGACGGAATACGACATCGAAAAGATGTTCAAGCGCGCGTAAAGGAGGGCCTATGCCCAGAGTGGTCTGCGTCGTGGGCCCCACGGCCAGCGGAAAAACGAAAATGGGCGCGGCCCTGGCCCGGCGCTTCAACGGCGAAGTGGTGTCCGTGGACTCCATGCAGATCTACCGGGGCATGTCCATCGGCACAGCGGCGCCTACGGCGGAGGAGATGGCGGGCATCCCCCACCACATGATCGCCGTGGCGGATCCGGCCGAGAGCTGGTCCGTGGCCCGCTACGTCACCGAGGCGGACAAGTGCGTGCAGGACATCCTTCTCCGGGGAAAGCTGCCCGTTCTGGTGGGCGGCACCGGCCTGTGGCTGGACGCCCTGATCCGGGGCACCGACTTTGCCCAGGGGCACCAGGGCACGGAGGTCCGGCAGGCTCTGCAGCGGCGCATGGAGACCGAGGGCGCCGCGGCGCTGCTGGAGGAGCTGCGGCAGATCGACCCGGAGACCGCCGCCCGGCTCCACCTCAAGGACGAGAAGCGCATCATCCGCGCCCTGGAGGTGTGGCAGGAGACGGGAGAGACCATCACCGACCACGACCGCCGCACCCGGGAGGCACCGAATCGCTACGACGCCGTGTATATCGGCCTGGATTTCGCCCACCGGCAGGATCTGCGCCGCCGGATCGACGCCCGGGTGGACGCCATGGTGGCCCGGGGCCTGCTGGACGAGGTCCGCGCCCTGCTCTCCGCCGGGCTGCCGCCCGACGCCACCGCCCTGCAGGCCATCGGCTACAAGCAGTTTCTGGCCGTGGACCGGGGCGAGCTCACCGAGGCGGAGGCCGTGGAGGAGGTCAAGCTCCGCTCCCGGCAGTACGCCAAGCGCCAGCTGACCTGGCTGCGGCGCAACGACAAGATCCACTGGCTCTATTGGGAAAAAGAGCCCGATTTCCCCGCCGCCCTACAGGAAGCGACAAAAATCCTCACCGCCCAGGGGGTATCCTAACCTCGGCGGGCGAGGGACAAGCATCGCCTGCACAAAGATAAAAGGAGCAGACGATATGCAAAAGACAAACAACCTGCAGGAGATCTTCTTGACCCGCGCCCGAAAGCAGGGGACCCCCGTTACCGTGTTTCTGGTCAACGGCTTTCAGCTCCGGGGCACCATCAGCGGCTTTGACTGCTTCGTGGTGATCCTGGACTCCGAGGGCCGCCAGCAGGTCATCTACAAGCACGCGATCTCCACCATAGCGCCCCTGCACCCCGTTTCCCTGACGGAGGCAGCGGAGAACTGACGAGGTACTGCCTATGAAATCTTCCTCTGCATTCAAGATCCTGGCCGGCGTCGTGCTGGCAGCCGTGCTGTTCTACTTCGGCGTACAGATCTACCGCTACGCGGCCAATCCCTTCACCACCACCCTGACCTACGAGACCACCGCCGACGACAGCATCGCCGTCACCGGCTGGATCGTCCGGGACGAGGAGACCTTCCACTCCGACGCCGCCACCCTGACCCACAGCCTGGGCGAGGGGCAGAAGGTGGGCGCCGGCCAAGTCATCGCCACGGCTTACGAGAGCTCCCGGGCGCTGGAAACGGTGACGGAGATCGAAAATCTGAAGCTCCAGCTCCAGCAGATGGAGTACGCCCTGGTCACCTACCTGGACGCCGACGCCGCCCTGAAGCTGGACAGCTCCATCACCAACGGGATCCTTGCCCTGCGCCAGGGGCTGACGGAGGGCGACTACTCCGCCGCCGACGACAATATCTCCGCTCTGAAGGCCGCCGTGCTCAAGAGCACCCACACCTACTCCTCCGCCGAGGAGATCCGGGCGGACATCACCGCCGTCCAGGACCGGCTCCTCCAGTTGGAAAACAGCCTGTCCGGCGCGCAGCGCATCACCGCAGAGCGGTCCGGCATCTATTCCGCCGTCTGCGACGGCTACGAGTCCGTGCTGACCCCGGACGCCCTGAGCGAGCTGACCCCCGGCACGCTGGATCGCCTGACCCCGAGCAGAAACACCGGCAACGTGGGCAAGCTGATCTACGGCGAGACCTGGTACTACGCGGCCAATGTGGACGCCGCGCTGACCAAGAACCTGTCGGTGGGACAGACCCTGATCCTCCGCCTGGCCAAGGGACTTTCCCAGGACGCCGTCGTCACCGTCCGCTCCGTCAGCGGGGAGGAGGATGGCAAGGTGACCGTCGTCCTCTCCTGCCGGGAGTACCTGCCCCAGACCACCCTGCTGCGCCACCAGGCCGCTGAGCTGATCCTGCGCTCCTATCAGGGCCTGCGGGTGCCCACCACCTCCCTGCGGCTGGACGCCGACGGGCAGACCGGCGTCTACTGCGTGGTGGGCGTCAGCGCCCGGTTCAAGCCGGTGGATCTCCTCTACCGCAGCGAGAGCTTTTCCCTGGTCCGCCCCGTTTCCGAGGCCACCGGCTCCGCCGTGCTCCGCCCCGGCGACGAGATCATCATCACCGCCAACAAGCTGGAAAACGGCGTAGTGGTCCGCTGACGTCCCCGAAGGAGGCTTTTCCATGTCTGTCACAGAAAACATCGCCCTCTGCCGCGCCCGGATCGCCGAGGCCGCCCGTCAGGCGGGCCGCAGCGGCGCAGAGATCACCCTGGTGGGCGCCAGCAAGATGAACGACGCAGCCGCCTGTCAGGAGGCTATCGCCGCCGGCATCGACGCCCTGGGGGAAAACCGGGTCCAGGAGATGACGCAGAAGCTCTCACAGAACGCCTACCTGGGCGCTCCGCTGCACTTTATCGGCCACCTCCAGCGCAACAAGGTCCGCCAGGTGGTGGGACATGCGGATCTGATCCAGTCCGTCGGCAGCGAGCCGCTGCTGCGGGAGATCGAAAAGACGGCCTGCCAACGGGAGCTGGTGCAGGATATCCTGCTGGAGGTGAACATCGGCGGCGAGGAGGCCAAGAGCGGCTTTTCCCCGGCGGAGCTGTACGCCGCGGCGGAGCTGGCGGCCCAATTACCCCATATCCGGTGCCTCGGATTGATGACAATACCACCTGTTGCGTATTTTCCCCAAGAAAATCTCCCATATTTTGAGAAAGTGCGCGCCCTTTTTGTTGACATAAGCGAAAAAATATACGATAATAAATTGAAATACCTCTCCATGGGCATGAGCGGCGATTTTGCTGATGCCATCCGGGCCGGCAGCAACATGGTCCGGTTGGGTACCGCGATCTTCGGCGCGAGAGATTATACAAAATAAATTTCAGGAGGCTTCTGCAATGAGTTTTTTGGACGAATTCAAAAAGATTATCCACCCCTACGACGGCGAGGATGATTACGAGGACGATACCTTTGAGCAGCCCAAGCCTGACAAGGCGCTGTTCGAGGATCGCAAGGAGGAGCGCAAGACCGAGGACCGCCGCAACAAGGTGGTGAACATCCACGCCACCGCCCAGCTGAAGGTGGTGCTGGTGAAGCCCGAGCGCTTTGAGAACGCCTCCGAGATCGCCGATCACCTGCGGGAGAAGCGCACCGTCGTGCTGAACCTGGAATCCACCAACAAGGATATCGCCCGCCGCCTGGTGGACTTCCTCTCCGGCGTGGCCTATGCCGGCGAGGGCAAGATCAAGAAGGTCGCCGCCAACACCTACATCATCACCCCCTACTCCGTGGATATTATGGGCGATCTGATCGACGAGCTGGAAAACAACGGGCTGTATCTGTAAAATAACAGACTAATTGGGAGGGATCATACTATGTTGACACCGCAGGAAGTTTCCGGAAAGGCGTTCCCCAAATCCTCTTTTGGCAGCAGCGGTTACCAGATGGCCTCCGTGGACGATTTTCTGGACACGCTGACCGAGGATTATACGTCTCTGTATAAAGAAAACGCCACCCTCAAGAGCAAGCTGAAGGTGCTGGCGGAGAAGATCGAGGAGTACCGTGCCACCGAGGACGCCATGCGCTCCACTCTGCTGACCGCCCAGCGTATGGCGGCCAAGATGGTGGAGGAGGCCGAGACCGAGAAGGCGCAGATCCTGGAGCGCGCCGAGGCGGACGCCGCCGCCCGCGTCACCGAGCTGGAGGAGGAGACCCGTCTGGCCGAGGAGCGCCTGGCTCTGGGCAAGCGCAATCTCAGCGATTTCATCGCCCGCTACCGCGAGCTGTGCGTCCAGCAGGCCGATTTTCTGAAGGCCCTGCCGGAGATGCCCGTGGACAGCGCCCCCGCCGCCCAGATCGCCCCGGAGCCCGCTCCCGTGCAGGAGCCCGCCCCGGCTGAGGAGCCCGTCCCCGCCGAGGAGCCTCTCCCCGAGCCCGCTCCCGCCGAGGAGCCTGCCCCCGCCGAGGAGGACCCCATGACCGGCGACACCACCGTGTTCCCCAAGGACTTCAAGCTGAGCCTGGATCAGCTGAAATTTGGCCGCAACTATAACAACGATCAGAACTGAGCAACGGAAAAAGCGGCTCGCAAGAGCCGCTTTTGCTTTCAAACGAGGAGAGCCGTATGAAGCCCATTATCGCCCTGCTGTACGATTTTGACAAGACCCTCTGCACCACCGACATGCAGAACTACGCCTTCATCCCCGCCCTGGGCATGACGCCCGAGGATTTCTGGACCCTGGCCAACGACTTCGGCCGGGAAAACAGCATGGACGGGCTGCTGGCCTATATGTACACCATGATCCGGGAGTGCCGCCGGCGGGGCGTCCGGCTGGACCGGGATTTCCTGGTCCGCTGCGGCCGTGCCATCGAGCTGTTCCCCGGTGTGAAGGAGTGGTTTTCCCGCATCAACGCCTTCGGCGCGGAGCTGGGCGCAGAGGTCGAGCACTACGTGCTCTCCTCGGGTCTGAAGGAGATCATCGAGGGCAGCGGCATCTGCCACGAGTTCAAGGAGGTCTACGCCTGCGAGTTCCTCTACGACGCCGACGGGCTGGCCTACTGGCCCAAGCTGGACGTCAACTTCACCAACAAGACCCAGTTCATCTACCGCATCAACAAGGGCGTCCTGGACGTCAGCGACGACAAGGGGCTCAACAGCTCCATGCCCGACGACAGCAAGCGCATCCCCTTCCCCAACATGGTGTATATCGGGGACGGCCTCTCCGACGTGCCCTGCATGAAGACCATGCGGGCCTACGGCGGCCAGGCCATCGCCGTGTATCAGGACAGCAACCGCCACGGCGTGGAGGAGCTGCTGAGCCGGCAGCGGGTGGACTACATCTTCCCCGCCGACTACCGGGAGGGCACGGCCCTGGACGTGACCATGAAGAACATCATCCGCCGGATCGCCATCTCCGACGTGCTGGCCGAGGAGAACGCCCGACAGCGCCGGCAGATCGGCCGGTACGACCTGCCCGAGCAGAGCAGTCTGTTCGACTGAATACGGTCCCTGCCATCAGGAAGAGCCCCGTTTTCCGCAGAAAATGGGGCTCTTCTTTCAGCTTTTCAGATAGTTCAGCGGGTTGACGAAGGTCCCGTTGAGCATGATGCCGAAATGGCAGTGCGGTCCGGTGGACAGGCCCGTGGAGCCCATCCTGGCGATCTGCTGTCCGGGATACACATGCTCGCCGGTGGACACCAGCAGGGCCCGGTTGTGGCCGTAGTACGTCTTGAAGCCGTTGTCGTGGTCGATGATGACCAGATAGCCGTAGCCGCTCCGCCAGCCGGCGTACTCCACCGTTCCGCCGTCCGAGGCATAGATGGGGGTGCCATAGCTGTTGGCGATGTCGATGCCCTTGTGGAAGGGGGACGCGCCGGCAATGGGGATGGGCCGATACCCGTAACGGGACGACAGCACGCCGGTGCAGGGCCAGCGGAATTCCCCCGTGGCCAGCCAGAAGGGCCGCTCCGTGATCCCCCGGGCCCGGACCTCCGTCACAGGCTCCACCAGCGTGGCCCGGGCCACGATCTGCCGGCCCCGCTCCTCGCCGTTGACGTAGGTGACGTTGGCCGTCACGTCCTCTTTCCCGTAGGCGCCCTCCGTCAGCACCTCGTAGTCGCCCTGATACAGCCGCTCCGTGTCCTGATACTCCGTGGAGAAGGGCACGTCCTGGACGTAGCTCTGCCGCTCCACGTCCACCACCGTCAGATAGGGCTCCGCCTGGGCCACCGTCAGCACGTCGCCGGTGTGGAGCATATCCACCTGATAGCCCGGATTCATGCTCAGCAGACGCGAGACGGTCAGGTCGTAGGCGCCGGCAATGTCGTAATACGTGTCGCCGTCCACCACCGTATAGGTGACCTCCGGGATCTTGTCCTCCGTCAGCTTCTGGGCGATGTGGCCCAGATTCATCATAAACTGCCGGTCCACGTACTCCTGCCGCACCTCGATATCCTCCTCGAAGCGGCACTCCACCGTGTTCTCGGTGACGTAGCTCAGCTTTATCTGCTCCAGCAGCTCCTCCAGGGCCCCGGGGAAGGCCGTGGCCCCGATCGGCTCGCCGCCCACGTACAGGACGTAGCCGTAGTCGATCAGGCCCACGCAGTCCGTGAGCCGCTGCCGCAGCTCCTCCTCCGATGCCAGCGCCTTGCGGGCCACCAGCTTCCGTCCGGTGGTCAGCAGGCTGCGGTCCAGCGTATACCCCTGGTTATCAAGGGCCCGGCGGGTGACGGTTTCCAGGGCGTCCGCCGCCCGCTCCGCCGTCTGCCGGTCCGCCACCGCGCCCAGCTCCGTCCCGCCGTAGGACACCGCCGTGCCCACGGTGTAGAGGGAGATGATGACGGCCACCGCCGCCACCGCCATGGCGCCGCCCAGGAAGACGGCCGGATGCAGCTGTATCGCCTCCAGCCGGTCCCGGGTGCGCCCGCTGCCCTGGGCCGAGCGCCTGCGCCGCCGCAGCAGCCGCTCGCCCAGCAGGCTGCCCAGGGTGGGCCCCAGATTCCACAGGAACAGCGCCATCTGCATGATCCCGTATTTGGATTCCGGGAATCGGCTGCTCCGCCGGGTCCTGGCCGCCGTCCCCGCCAGATAGGGTACGGCCGCCGCCGCATCCGCCGTGCGGCGCAGCATCTGCCCCAGCTGCGCGGGGATGCGCCTGGCGTATTTCCACAGCAGCGCCAGGATCAGTATGAACTTTTCGGGCCAGCCGCGCCAGCCGTCGGCGCGCCGCTGCGCCTGTTTCCGCTTCCCGTCCATGGCGTCTCCGCAAAAAGTTACAGAATAGTTACAGCCGATATGATATCCGTTTTTTTCGTGTCCGTCAAGCAATTTTACAAATTCCTCGCGTTTTTTATTTACTTTTGGGGCCAAATCCGGTATAATTACAGCCTGTATTTGAAAAGAAAGAAGGTTCCGCCTATGTCAACGGACTTTTCGCGCACCCTGAGCCTGCTGCGCCAGGAAAAGGGCCTGTCCCAGCGCAAGGCGGCCGCAGCCCTGGGCATCAGCCAGGCGCTGCTGAGCCACTATGAAAACGGCATCCGGGAGCCCGGTCTGGCCTTCGTGGTGAAGGTGTGCGACTTCTACCACGTCTCCGCCGACTATCTGCTGGGCCGCACCCTCAGCCGGGACGGCGCCATCATCGGGGCCGACGATCTGTACGACTCCTCTGCGGAGAAGGGCACCCTGAAGGGCAGCATCCTGGCCACGCTGCAGAAAAAGCTGGTGGTGAACACCGCCAACGTTCTGTTCGACCTGCTGGGCAAGCTGAACAGCCGGGAGGCCATCACCTCCGCCGGCGACTATCTCAGCGACGCGCTGTATCAGCTGCTGCGGCACCTGTACCGCCGCTCCGGCGGCAACGAGGACTTCTTCTCCGTGGACCGCGCCTCCTTCGACGCCGGCATCGTCAACGCCGACATGAGCGCCAGCAAGGTCCGCTATCTCACCGCTCTGGACGCCTGCGCCCCGGAGGATTTCCCCTCCCTCTCCGGCGAGCGGCTGACCGCCGATTACCCCGGCCTGGGCCAGAGCGCCGCCCAGGTGTTCCACAACACCGACGAGCGCTCCCGGAAGCACCTGGATTATCTGTCCTGACACTGATTTGATTTGAGGTACGCTTATGTTTGACCAATCCAAAATCCGCAATTTCTCCATCATCGCCCATATCGACCACGGCAAATCCACGCTCTCCGACCGCCTCATCGAAAAATGCGGCGCGGTGGAGGAGCGCATCATGGAGGATCAGATCCTCGACAACATGGATCTTGAGCGCGAGCGCGGGATAACGATAAA
>JAFRSI010000094.1 GCA_017427645.1 Oscillospiraceae bacterium
GTAGTTCTCCGTGCCGAAATAGCGGCTGGAATCCCTGGCCATGTTGTTGCCGCTGGAGCATCCGGTCATGCCCAGCATCATCAGCGCGGCCAGGGCCGCTGCGGTCAGCTTCTTGGACATAGCGTTTCCCTCCCGTGTTTTTTTGAAAAAAGACGGTGCGATCCACGCCGCACCGTCTTTAGCATGGCCGGATTCGGCGGGAATAACCGCTGCAAAAACTGGCGGCGCGGGAAAAACGCGCCAGTGTTCTTTTGGTTGCATTTTCCTGCAAATGACGGTATAATAACGCTGTCAAATACGAAACGATGCGCTTTGCCGTGTCGGCAGCAAGGAGGAACGGTTATGCAACAGCTGGAAAAACAATTCCACATCCACTGTGTCCGGGGCGACGTGGGACGGTATTGCATCCTGCCGGGTGATCCGGGGCGCTGCGAGGCCATCGCCGCCCATTTTGACAATCCGGTTTTCGTGGGTCAGAATCGGGAGTTCTGCATTTATACCGGTACGCTGCTGGGGGAGAAGGTCTCCGTCTGCTCCTCCGGGATCGGCGGCCCCTCCGCCGCCATCGCCGTGGAGGAGCTTCACGCCATCGGCGCCGACACCTTCATCCGTGTGGGCACCTGCGGCGGCATCGACCTGGATGTCCACAGCGGCGACATCGTCATCGCCACCGGCGCCATCCGCTTCGAGCACACCAGCCGGGAGTACGCCCCCATCGAGTATCCGGCGGTGCCGGACTTCGAGGTGACCGCTGCGCTGATCCAGGCGGCCAGGAATCTGAATATGCGCTACAAGGTGGGCGTGGTCCACTGCAAGGACTCCTTCTACGGCCAGCACAATCCCAACCGCATGCCGGTCAGCCGCGAGCTGCTGGACAAGTGGGAGGCGTGGAAGCGCCTGGGCGTCAAGGCCAGCGAGATGGAGAGCGCCGCCGTGTTCGTGGTGTGCAGCGCCCTGGGCTGCCGCGCCGGCTCCTGCTTCCACGTGATCTGGAACCAGGAGCGGGAGGCCGCCGGACTGGACCAGGGCATGACCGAGAACACCGCCTCCGCCGTCGCCACCGGCGTGGAGGCCCTGAAGCTGCTGATCCAGGCGGACCGGGAGAAGAAGTAAGCGGCCCGCGAAGAGCAATCAGACACGAAAAGAGGAGCAGACGGATCCGTCTGCTCCTCTTTTTCCATTATGCGCTGTGCTTACAGCCCCAGAGCCTCCTTGTATTCCCGGCTCTCGGCCACGTAGGTGGCGGCGGCCCGGGCGTTGTCGGCCAGATCGTCCGGCGTGGTCTCCCGGCGCACCTTGGCCGGGCAGCCCAGGACCAGGGAGCCGTCGGGGATCACGGCGTTCTGGGGCACCAGGGCGCCGGCGCCCACGATGCAGTCACGGCCGATCACCGCCCCGTTGAGGACGATGGCGCCCATGCCGATCAGAGAGTTGTCGCCCACGGTGCAGCCGTGGAGGATGGCGCCGTGGCCCACGGTGACGCCGCGGCCCAGGGAAATGGGAAAGCCCTCGTCCACGTGGAGCACGCAGTTGTCCTGGATATTGGTCTCCGGACCGACGGTGATGGGGGCGCTCTCAGCCCGGATCACCGCGCCGAAGAACACGCTGGATCCGGCTGCCAGAGTCACGTCGCCCATGACGGTGGCGTTGGGGGCCACAAAGGCGGAGGGGTCGACGACAGGTTTTTTCAGCATGGTCTCTCCTCACTTCTTGTCCTTGAACAGCCAGCGGCCCACCAGGATCAGCAGGCAGGCGCCGCCCACGCCGATGAGGATGGAGCCCACGGAGTTTCTGGCTCCCACACCCAGGGAGCTGGCGATGTAGTTGCCCACGGCGGAGCCGGCCAGACCCAGGATGATATTGCGGATGATACCGCCCTTGGAGCCCATGAGCTTGCCGGCCAGCCAGCCGGTCAGGGCGCCCAGCAGCAGGGAAATCAGCATGGTCAGGCCTCCTTATTTCTCCAGGATATGGACATTCAGGTGGTTGAAGGTCATCTTCACGCCGGCCTCGTTGAAGCAGGTGCGGATCTCCTCGGTCAGGGGGAAGTAGGCGCCCCAGTAGTCCTCGGCCTTGCACCAGGCGTGGATCAGATACTGGACGCTGCTCTCGCCGTAGCTGGCCACCATGACGGCCGGCGCGGGATCGTCCAGCACCTTGTCGCAGCGGCGGGCGGCCTCCAGCATGGCGCGGCGGACGTCCTCCACGGCGGCGTCGTAGGAGGCGGAAACGGTGATCTCCACACGGCGGCGGCCCAGACGGGTGTAGTTGATGATCTTCTCACCGGACAGGGCGCCGTTGGGCAGCACGATCCGCTGGCCGGAGGGGCCGTCCAGGGCGGTGTGGGTCAGGTGGATCTCCTGCACGGTGCCGTCGCTGCCGCAGGCGGAGATGAAGTCGCCCAGGGCGAAGGGATGGGTGGCCAGGATCACCAGGCCGCCGGCCACGTTGGACAGCACGGTCTGAACGGCCAGGGTCACCGCCAGGGACAGGACGCTCAGCAGCGCCACCAGGGAGGTGATGGGGATACCCAGCCGGTCAGCCACGATCAGCAGCGTGACCACCAGCAGGAGGATCTTCACGGCGGTGGCGATATAGCCGGCCACCCGGGCGTCCAGCTTGCTGCTCTTCAGGATCCTGCGCAGGATCGTCATGACGATCTTGACGACGATCAGGCAGACCACCAGAGTGATCAGGGCGTAAATCAGCGTAGACAGGTTGAAGGAACTGAAAAAGCTTTTGGTTTCCTCCGCTTCGGGAGCGGCGGCGGCAAACAGATACATGGAAATGCCCTCCTTTTCAATTTGTTGCTATTATTATAAACGCAGGCCGGGCTGTTGACAAGGGGAGGGAGCGGCCCGGCGACAAAAAAGAGCGATCTTTTTTCCGCCGGCGGGCGGAATTTACACAAACGGCGCATTTCCCTCTTTTCAAAAGGGAGCCCTCTGTGGTATAATCATGGCGAGAAATCCAGCGGGGTCCGACGCCCCGCAAAAACGAATGAAATGGGAGGAAAATATCATGAAGAAATGGGTTTGTTCCGTATGCGGCTACGTGTACGAGGGCGAGAATCCCCCCGCACAGTGCCCCGTCTGCAAGGTCCCCGCTGAGAAGTTCGTGCTGCAGTCCGGCGAGATGAGCTGGGCCTCCGAGCACGTGGTGGGCGTGGGCAAGAGCTTCGGCGCCGACGTGCCCGAGGAAGTGAAGCAGGAGATCATTGCCGGCCTGCGCTCCAACTTCGAGGGCGAGTGCTCCGAGGTGGGCATGTATCTGGCCATGGCCCGCGTGGCCTTCCGCGAGGGCTATCCCGAGATCGGCATGTACTGGGAGAAGGCCGGCCTGGAGGAGGCCGAGCACGCCGCCAAGTTCGCCGAGCTGCTGGGCGAGGTCGTCACCGACTCCACCAAGAAGAACCTGCAGATGCGCGTGGACGCCGAGAACGGCGCCACCCAGGGCAAGACCGACCTGGCCAAGCTCTGCAAGAAGTACAACCTGGACGCCCTGCACGACACCATCCATGAGATGGCCCGTGACGAGGCCCGCCACGGCAAGGCCTTCAAGGGTCTGCTGGAGCGCTACTTCAAGTAAGAATACCGCCGAAGGAGGCAGGGCGCGCCCTGCCTCCTTTTTTTTCCACATGAGGCCCAGGTACTTGCACTTTTCCGCGGCAGTGTGCTATAATGGGCACAACGCAAAGCGAAACCCCCAAAACCGACTGAAAAGGAGGATATACACATGGATATCAAGGCGAAGATCGATGAGATCGTCGGCAAGCTCAAGGGCGACGAGGGCCTGGCCAAGCGGTTTGCCAAGGAGCCCATCAAGACCCTGGAGGATCTGCTGGGCGTGAACCTGCCTGACGAGCAGGTCAAGGCGCTGATCGACGGCATCAAGGAGAAGCTGAACTTCAACAGCGACAAGAACGGCGACGGCAAGCCGGACACCGTGGGCGAGAAGCTGGGCGATCTGGCGGACAAGGTAGGCGACAAGCTGGGCGACCTGGCCGACAAGGTGGGCCTGGACGATCTGGCGGACAAGGTGGGAGACAAGCTGGGGGGCCTGTTCGGTAAAAAGTAAAATAGCCCCTTTACATGTTCCGTCGATTCGTGTAGAATAAGAACAGAACAAGACCCGTTTTCAGCGGGAATTTTAGGAAAGAGGTGCACCTCATGGGCAAGTTTGTTGTGAAAACCACCAAGACCGGCTTTGTGTTCAATCTGAAGGCCGGCAACGGCGAAGTCATCGCCGTCAGCGAAGTGTATAACACCGAGGCTTCCTGCATGAAAGGCATCGAGAGCGTCCGCAAGAACTCCGTGGCCGCCAAGCTGGAGGACCAGACCGTCGAGGGATTCGAGAAGGTCACCAATCCCAAGTTCGAGGTCTATACGGACAAGGCCGGCGAGTTCCGCTTCCGCCTGAAGGCCCGCAACGGCGAGATCATCGCCGTGGGCGAGGGCTACAAGGCCAAGGCCTCCTGCCTCAACGGCATCGACAGCATCCGCCGCAACGCGCCGGACGCCGAAGTCGTCAAGCTGGAGGACTGATTCCCATCCATCGGACAGAGGGGCGCGGCCGCGCCCCTCTGTTTTTTGCCCGCGGCAAGGGGCCCCTGTTTTTCACTGTTTGCAAGTGGACAACGGGTCCGGGATATGGTATAATAAACCAACAAAATTACACGCGGGCCTCCCGCGAAAGGAGAGATGTCCCATGAATCCAGAGCTGCAGAACATCCTGTCAAAAGTGGACCACACCCTGCTGGCCCAGGGCGCTACCTGGGAGGAGATCCGTGCCATCTGCGACGACGGTATCCGCTACGGCTGCGCCAGCGTCTGCATTCCCGCGTCCTACGTAAAGCAGGCGTCGGAATACGTGGCGGGAAAGATCCCCGTCTGCACCGTCATCGGCTTCCCCAACGGTTACGACACCACCGCCGTCAAGTGCCTGGCGGCCTTTGACGCCGTGAAGAACGGCGCCTCGGAGGTGGATATGGTCATCAATATCGGCTGGGTCAAGGACGGCCGCTACGACGACGTGCTGGAGGAGATCAAGGCGGTGAAAGCCCACTGCCAGGGCCGTCTGCTGAAGGTCATCATCGAGACCTGCCTGCTCACCGACGAGGAGAAGATCCGGATGTGCCGGGTGGTCAGCGAGTCCGGCGCCGAGTATATCAAGACCTCCACCGGCTTCGGCGGAGGCGGCGCCACCCGGGAGGACGTGGCCCTGATGCGGGATCACGTGGCGCCCCATCTGAAGATCAAGGCCTCCGGCGGCATCGCCAACCTGCAGGACGCCGAGGACTTCATCGCCCTGGGTGCCTCGCGCCTGGGCACCAGCCGGATCGTCAAGGCGGTCAAGGCCATGAACGAATAAAGGAGGAACGCACATGACTCCCCACAACAACGCACCCAAGGGCGCCTTTGCCAAAACCGTTCTGATGCCCGGCGACCCCAAGAGGGCCCGGTTCATCGCCGAGAATTTTCTGGATGATCCCGTCCTGGTGAACGACGTCCGGGGCGTCCAGGGCTATACCGGCACCTACAAGGGCGTACCGGTCTCCGTCATGGCCAGCGGCATGGGCATGCCGTCCATCGGCATCTACTCCTACGAGCTCTACACCCAGTACGACGTGGAGAACATCATCCGCGTGGGCTCCGCCGGCGGCATGCGGGCGGATATGGAGCTGGGCAGCGTCATGGCCGGCATGGGCGCCTGCACCAACTCCAACTTTGCCGACCAGTACGAGCTGGGCGGCACCTTCGCCCCCATCTGTGACTTCGACCTGCTGATGGCCGCCGTGGAGTCCGCCAGGGAGCTGGGCGTGAAGATGCCCGTGGGCAACCTCTACTCCAGCGACACCTTCTACGACGCCGCCGGCCGCAACGCCAAATTCCAGAAGATGGGCATCATGGCCGTGGAGATGGAGGCCGCCGCCCTGTACTGCACCGCCGCCTATACCGGCAAGCGGGCCCTGGCCATCTGCTCCATTTCCGACAACCTGGTCACCGGCCGGGAGCTGTCGGCCGACGACCGGCAGAACACCTTCACCAATATGATGAAGATCGGCCTGGAGATCGCCGTGAAGATGGCGAACCGCTGAAATCAATTATCGATCAGAAAAACGGGAGTGCTGCCTGCGGCAGCCGCTCCCGTTTTTTTAAAAAGTGCGAAAACATCTTGCGCGAAGAGGGAAGTGCTGGTATAATATCCAGTGTATGTGCATAGGCCCTCCATGGATTTTTGCGCCGCAAGGCGTGGAAATAATTTTTAACGAAAGGCAGAAGATTGCAAATGAGAAAGTTTCTTGCGCTGATCCTCGCCCTGGTCATGGCTCTGGCCCTGGTGGCCTGCGGCGGCGGCAACAGCAACAACACTCCCGCGAGCGACGCCAAGGTGGCCATGGTCACCGACTACGGCGACATCACCGACCAGTCCTTCAACCAGACCACCTACGAGGCCTGCAAGAAGTTCTGCGACGACAACAAGGTGGACTTCACCTACTACAAGCCCGCCGGTGACACCACCGCCGACCGTGTGGCCATGATCGAGAAGGCCGTGGACGACGGCTACAACGTCATCGTGATGCCCGGCTTTGCTTTCGCCGGCGCCATCGTCGAGGCCGCTCCCCAGTTCAAGGACGTCAAGTTCATCGCTCTGGACGTTGCCGAGGGCGACCTGCTGGAGGCCGGTGTGGCCGCCAAGGGCGAGCAGTACGACTACAACCCCGCCAACTGGAAGTTCGAGGACTACGTTGACATGAGCAACGTGTACTGCGCCGTGTATCAGGAAGAGCTGTGCGGCTACATGGCCGGCTACGCCGCTGTGGCCCTGGGCTACAAGAACCTGGGCTTCCTGGGCGGCATGGCCGTTCCCGCTGTCCAGCGCTACGGCTACGGCTTCGTGCAGGGCGCTGACGCCGCTGCCAAGGCCAAGGGCGTGAACGACGTCAAGATGAACTACGTCTACGGCGGCCAGTTCTTCGGCGACGCCGACATCACCGCTTCCATGGATACCTGGTACTCCAACGGCACCGAGATCGTCTTCGCCTGCGGCGGCGGCATCTACACCTCCGCTGTCGACGCCGCCAAGAAGGTCAACGGCAAGGTCATCGGCGTCGACGTGGACCAGGCCGGCGTGATCCAGGCTTATGCCGGTGCCTCCGACACCTCCATGACCGTTACCTCCGCCATGAAGGGCCTGTATCCCACCACCTATGACACCCTGAAGGACGTCATCGTCAACGGCAAGTGGAGCAACTACGCCGGCAAGATCGCCACTCTGGGCCTGGTGTCCGGCTCCGATCCCGAGGCCAACTACGTGCAGATCCCCATGGGCTCCACCCAGTGGGGTGACGGCTTCTCCCAGGACGACTACAAGGCCCTGGTGGCCGGCATGTACGACGGCTCCATCAAGGTGTCCAACGACATCTCCAAGAGCGCTTCCGATTTCGCCACTGTGATCGCTGTGACCGACCAGGGTCAGATCAAGGGCTGATCCCCATCTGAGAAGCCAGATAACCACTGAAATATCCCCCGGCCTGGCCGGGGGATATTTTTGCGCGGAAATCGACATCTTTCTTGCATTTTTCCTTTGCGTTACGGGAGAGGAAGTAGTATAATACTCATATATTATGGTTTCCCTGCCGTGAAGTGATGCGCGGTGACGGCGAAACCGGGAGGGAGGGCGTTAACTTGGAAACTCCTTACGCAATCGAAATGCTGAACATCACCAAAAAGTTTCCCGGTATCATCGCCAACGACAATATCACGCTGCAGCTGAAAAAGGGTGAGATCCACGCGCTGCTGGGTGAGAACGGCGCTGGCAAATCCACCCTGATGAGCGTACTCTTCGGCCTCTATCAGCCAGAGGAGGGCGTCATCAAAAAGGACGGCAAGGTCGTCACCATCAAGGACCCCAACGACGCCAACGACCTGGGCATCGGCATGGTGCACCAGCACTTCAAGCTGGTGGAGTGCTTCTCCGTTCTGGATAACATCATCATGGGCGTGGAGCCCACCAGTCACGGATTCCTGCAGAAGGACGTGGCCCGGAAAAAGGTGACGGAGCTCTCCGAGCGGTACGGCCTGCACGTGGACCCCGACGCCCTGATCGAGGACATCACCGTGGGCATGCAGCAGCGCACCGAGATCCTGAAGATGCTCTACCGCGACAACGAGATCCTCATCTTCGACGAGCCCACCGCCGTGCTGACGCCCCAGGAGATCGACGAGCTCATGGAGATCATGCGCAACCTGGCCAAGGAGGGCAAGTCCATCCTGTTCATCTCCCACAAGCTGGCGGAGATCATGGCCGTGGCGGACCGCTGCACCGTGCTGCGCAAGGGCAAGTACATCGGCAC
>JAFRSI010000095.1 GCA_017427645.1 Oscillospiraceae bacterium
CCGCCCCGGCGGCCACCACCGCCCCGGCCACCACGCCCGGCCCCGCGCCCACCGCTGTTCCGACCCCTGCCCCCACGGCCACGCCCGGGACAGCCTTTACGCCCGCCCTCCTCCAGACCGGCAGCTTTGAGTCCGACACCGGCACGGGTCTGAACATCCGCGCCGTGTGGAGCGCCACCGCCATCAACGAGAACCAGGTCGAGATCACGGTGTCTGTGCTCTGCCTGCACCAGACCCTGCAGACCGGTTACTACAACCCGCTGAACATCATGGTGGACGAGCAGTACTTCACCGCGGACGCCAAGCGGATCGACAGCAAATCCTACGAGCTGCAGGAGACCGAGATCGGCTCCCACACCTTCACCATCGACCTGGCCCAGGGTTCCTCCAAGACCTTCTGGGTGGCCGTGGAATGGGAGTACGGCGGCACCTACAGCGGCGTGAAGCTGGATTCCGTCAAGTGCGGCCAGAACATCACGCTGAGCCGTTAAGCTCTCGGGAGGGCCGAAAAGACCCCTCAGTCCGGCTGACGGCGGACAGCTCCCCTTGGCAGGGGCGCTTAAGCGGAAGAAATCTTCAATTGCAATTGACGAATCTGCAAGCCCAGCGTAAAATGGGCTTGCAGATTTTTTTGACATGACACGAGAGAAAGAGAGGCCGCCATGCGAACCCAGGAACAAGTCAACGAGATCGTCCGGCTGCTGCTGGCGGAATACCCGGAGGCCAGCTGCACGCTGGACTATGGCAAGGCCTACGAGCTGCTCTTCTCCGTGCGCCTGGCCGCCCAGTGCACCGACGAGCGGGTGAACCAGATCACCCCCGCCCTCTTCGCCCGCTTTCCCACGCTGGAGAGCTTTGCCGAGGCGGACGTTCAGGAGGTGGAGCAGTATGTCCACTCCTGCGGCTTTTTCCGCGCCAAGGCCAGGGACATCGTCGCCTGCGCCCAGGTGCTGATTTCCAAGCACGGCGGCGTCGTGCCCCGGACCATGGAGGAGCTGACCGCCCTGCCGGGCGTGGGCCGCAAGACCGCGAACCTGATCCTGGGGGACGTGTACCGGGTGCCCGGCTCCGTGGTGGTGGACACCCACTGCATCCGCATCGCAAACCGCCTGGGCCTGGTGGACGATCTGAAGGATCCCCCGAAGATCGAGGCGGCGCTGCGGAAGATCCTGCCGCCGGAGCGCTCCTCGGACTTCTGCCACTGCATCGTGCTCCACGGCCGCGCCGTCTGCGACGCGAGAAAGCCCAACTGCGAGGCCTGCTGCGTCCGGCACCTGTGCCAGCACTTTTCAAAGTGAAAAACGAAAAGTGAAAAGAGAAAAGTTGAGGTGTCGGCTGCGCCGACGGATTTTGCTCGTCCCGCTTCGCGGGACACCACAGCTCTTCACTCTTCACTCTTCACTCTTCTCTCTCCGTCAGGGGAGCCAAAATTGAAAAACGAAAAGTGAATGGTGAATAATGGTGGTATCGCCTCCGGCGATGGATTTCAAATCTGTCCGCTTCGCGGACAC
>JAFRSI010000013.1 GCA_017427645.1 Oscillospiraceae bacterium
CTGGTGGAGATGGACGGCTTTGCCGACAACGAGGGCGTGGTGGTGCTGGCCGCCACCAACCGGGTGGACATCCTGGATCCGGCCCTGCTACGGCCGGGCCGCTTTGACCGGCAGATCTACGTGGGGCTGCCGGACATCAAGGGCCGGGAGGAGATCCTGAAGATCCACGCCCGCAAAAAGCCCCTGGCCGAGGACGTGGACCTGAGCCGCGTGGCCAAGGGGACGCCGGGCTTTACCGGCGCCGACCTGGAGAACCTGCTCAACGAGGCGGCGCTGCTGGCCGGACGGCGGAGCCAGCCCGCCATTACCAACGAGTTGCTGGACGAGTCGGTCATCAAGGTGATCGCCGGGCCGGAGAAGCGCAGCCGCGTGATCCCGGAGCGGGAGCGGCGGCTGACCGCCTATCACGAGGCGGGCCACGCCGTGGTGATGCAGGCCCTGCCGGAGCACGACCCCGTGCACCAGATCACCATCGTGCCCCGGGGTCAGGCCGGCGGCATGACCATCTCCCTGCCGGACGAGGACCGCTCCTATCTGAGCCGGGAGTACATGCTCCAGCAGATCGTGTCGCTGCTGGGCGGCCGGGCCGCCGAGCAGCTGGTGCTGGGGGATATCTCCACCGGCGCCGCCAACGACATCCAGCGGGCCACCACCCTGGCCCGGAAAATGGTGGCGACGTACGGCATGTCGGAGCGGCTGGGCACCGTGGCCTTTGACACCGGACACGACGAGGTGTTCATCGGCAAATCCATGGCCCAGACCCGGCCCTATTCGGAGAAGACGGCGGCGGAGATCGACGAGGAGGTCCGCCGGATCATCGACGAGGCCTACGACCGCTGCCGGACCATTCTGGAGCAGTACCGCCCCCAGCTGGTGGAGGTGGCCGAATACCTGCTGCAGCACGAGACCATGACGGCGGAGGAATTCCAAAAGGTCTTTGCAGACAAGGAGTAGGAAAACGAAAAAGAGTGCGGCGCGCACATCAGTGCGCACCGCACTCTTTTCTGCTGTCATGGGGATCAGGGGTAGAGGAGCATGGCGCTGTTCACGGCCTGCAGATCCTCGCCGCGCACGGCCCACGCGCCGTCGCCGTTCCGGTCCACGTGAACGGTCGCCGTCACCGGCTCTCCGGAGGGGGCGCCGCTCAGCTGGGAGCGGACCGCGCCGATCACCGCCTCCGCCCAGTCGGCCTCATAGTGGGCCTGGTCGCCGTCGGCGTCGGGGGGATACTTGGCGTAAAAGTCCGCCAGTCGATCCGGCAGAGCCTCCACGGCCCGCGTCAAAACGGCGGAGGGGTGGAGCTCCACCTGAACGGCGCAGGAGTCCTCGCCCTCCCGGGAAACCGGGCCGATCTGGTAGGTGGTCCCGCTGCAGATCTGCTTCAAAAGAGCCGTGATCTGATCCGTTGTCTGCTGCGAAGGGGAGTTGATCCGGAAATAGTCGCAGAAAAAAGCCGTCTCCGCCGCCATGGAGGCCTCGCAGATCTCCGCCGCCTGCCGGGAGGTGACGCCGGTCAGCTCTTCGTAATCCGCGCTGACTTCGCCCCGGTAGAGCTGGTCCAGGTTTCCCTGCACCAGCAGGGCGATATCCGCGTCAGACGCGGAGCTGCCGCCGCAGCCGGCCAGCGTCAGCGCCATGGCCGCCGCCGTCAGCGTCAGCCACACACGCCGGAAGGTTTTTGCCATGTCTCTCACTCCTCGCCTTTCAAATGGGGATTATCCCCGGAGAATGGCCTCCACCGCCCCGTTGAGCCAGTCGCCCTGGAAGGTCTCGATGGCGCCTTCGTCCATCAGACGGGCCAGCTGGGGATCGATGGGCATTTTGGCCAGCAGGGGCAGGCCGTACCGGGCGGCCGCCTCCTCGGTCTTGCCCTCGCCGAAGAGATAGATCTTCCTGCCGCAGTCGGGGCAGGTGAGATAGCTCATGTTCTCCAACAGGCCCACCACGGGGATATGCATCATCTGAGCCATCTTCACGGCTTTCTCCACCACCATGCCCACCAGCTCCTGGGGGCTGGCCACGATGATGACGCCGTCCACCGGCAGGGTCTGGAACACATTCAGCGCCACGTCTCCGGTGCCGGGAGGCATATCCACGAACATATAGTCCACGTCTTCCCACAGCACGTCGCCCCAGAACTGCTGCACCACGCCGCCGATGACGGGGCCGCGCCAGATGACGGGGTCGGTCTCGTTGGGCAGCAGCAGGTTCACGCTCATCAGCTGGATGCCGGTGGCGCTCTCAACCGGCAGCAGGGCGTCCTCGGTGGACAGGGCCTGGGTATGCACGCCGAAGGCCTTGGGGATGGAGGGGCCGGTCACATCGGCGTCCAGAATGGCCACGCGGTAGCCCTCCCGGCGCACGGCCACGGCCAGCTGGCTGGTCACCATGGATTTGCCCACGCCGCCCTTGCCGGATACCACGGCGTAGACCTTGCCTACGCGGCATCCTGGGCGCAGGGGCTTGATCTGGAAGGGGGAGCCGCCGGTGCGCTCGCCGCACTCCTTGCCGCAGCTGCTGCAGTCGTGATTACAATCGCTCATTTTGATGTCCTTCTTTCCTTTGTGTTGTCAACATGCTTAGATATAACACGAAACGGGCCGCTTGTCCAGCGTCAAAGGCTGACGGCCGTCACATTTTCCTTTCCGGCCAGATACGCCTGCTCCCGCTTCTGGCAGGTGAACAGGAGGATCTGCCGCTGGCGGCTCTCCTCCAGCAGGTAGTCCAGGGCGGCGTGGAGGCGCTGATCGTCAAAGCTGAGCAGGGCGTCGTCCATGATCAGGGGCACCGGGCGGTCCTGGGGCAGCACCATGTCGCAGATGGCCAGCCGGACCGAGAGGTACAGCTGGTCGGTGGTCCCCTGGCTCAGCAGCTGGACGCTGCGCTGTGCGCCGTCCGTTTCGGAGCCGGCGGCCAAGGAGAAATCCCGGCCCAACAGCACCTGCCGGTACTTGCCCCCGGTGATGCCGGAGAAGATCTCCGCAGCCCGGGCGCCCAGGGCGGGGGAAAAGCGGTTCTGCAGCGTCAGGTTGGCGTTCTCCAGGGCGGACAGGGCCAGGGCGATGGCGTCATATTCCGCCTGGAGCCGCCGGACCTGCTCCTGCCGCTGCTGTCGGCGGCCGACCAGATCGTCGGGGTCCCCCATGGAGCGGATCTGGCCCGTCAGCGTGTCCAGCCGGGACTGCAGGGCCTGCAGGCTGGCGGCCGCCTGGGGAAGCGCGGCCCGCAGCTGTGCCGGGTCCATGGCGGGGCGGGGCAGGGGGACGTCTGGATCGGGGGGCGTGCCCTCCGGCAGGCGCTCCCGCATCAAGCTGCACCGCAGCTGTGCCTCCCGCAGCGTCTGCTGTCCTGCTGCCACGGCGCTGCACTGGCGGCGCAGCTCGCCGATGACGGCAACGGCCTCGTCCAGATCGGCGGCGGCGCGATAAGGCGTCAGTGAATCCAGGAGAGAGGACTCTCCCTCCTCCTGCTGCCGGCGAAGCGCCTGATAGAAGTGCTCGGCCTCGGCCGCCTGGCCGGCGGCCTCCTGATACTTCTCCCGCAGGGGGATGTATTCCTTGATCTGCTCCGTCAGCAGCGAGCGGCCCGCCTCGCGCTGGGCCCGCTGCTCCAGGATCCTGCCGCGGTTCCGGTGCCACAAAACGGCTGCGGCGGCGCTGACGGCGCACAGCACGGCGGGGATGATCCATTCCACCGGCGGGCGGTGCAGCACAGCGGCGAAAATGGTTACGCCCAGGGCGCAGACGGCGCAGGCCAGCTGCAGCCAGAAGGGCCAGAGACCGGGAACGTCCGGCAGGGCGATCTGGTCCACGCGGCTCTGCAGACCCTCTGCGTCGGCGGGATAGAGGGGGTGGTTGTTGTAGGTGTCCTGGGCAAGGCGGGCGGAGCTGGCGGCGATCTCGGCAGTCTGCCGGGCCCGCTGCAGGTCCTGCATGCTGCTGGACAGCCCGACGCAGCGGTTTTCCATCTGGGCCAGGGCCGCCTCATCCGGCAGCGGCCCGGCCAGCTCCGTCAGCGCGTCCAGGTGTGCCTGGGCCCTGGCCTCCTGCGCCTCCGCTTCCCGGTACTGTTCCCACTGCTGCCGCTGTTCCAGCTGCCGCCACTGTTCCTGCTGGGCCAGCAGCTCCTTCTGCTGGGCCCGGCAGCGTTCCAGCTGGCGGGCGGTCTGCCGGTGCTGCTCCTGCAGGGCGTGAAGGTTGTCCAGAGACTGGTCCAGCTGGGCGATCTCCCGCTCCAGGGCGGGGATCTGACCGGTTTTGTTGTGGCGGCGGCGATTCAACTGCTTTTTCAGGCGCTCCTGGGTCTCGGAGAAGGAGGTCTCCTCCTCTCCCGTGGTGATGAGGGCGGCGATGCGGCGTTCCAGCTCGGCGTCCTGATCCACGGACAGGCCGGCCTGGCTGATAAAGGCGCTGCGCTCAAAGACCTCCGGACCGATGCCCAGCAGCTGCTCGCCGGCGTTCTGCCCCGTGATGCCCGGCACCGCCGTGGCGGTACCGGCATAGGTACAGGTGAACTCCCCCATGGGCGCGGCGGCGCGGCGCGTCTCCCGCAGCAGGGTGTAGCTGTCATCGCCCACATCCACGTCCATGCGGCCCCGCATGACGGCGCCGCTCCAGGGAGCGTAGCGGTTTTTATCGGCCAACGGGCTCCGGTCCCGGGTGCTGACGCCGTAGAGCATACTGCGAATGAATCGGCTCCACGTGGACTTCCCGGCCTCGTTGGGCGCGTAGATCACGTTCAGACCCGGCTGCAGGCGCAGCTCCGCCTGCTCCAGCCGGCCGAACGTGGCGTTCAGATATCGGATTTGCATAAAAAGGACCTCCGGGACATATACCAATCATAATATATATGATATCGCATTATACCACGCTGAGACGGAAAAGTCATCTCTCCGCGGGCGAGAAAAAAAGTTTTCTGTTTCCGGGAAAAAGTGTTGACATTTTGCGGAGGCTCTGGTATTCTAACAAAGCTGTCCGCCGGAAACCGGCATGCAGGAGAAAAAATCTCAAAAAAGAGAAAAATAGTTCTTGACAAAGCAGGATCCGGACGGTATAATAGCAATGTTCCGCCGCTGAGAAGCGGACGGGAGTGTACCTTGTAAATTAAACAATGGACAAAGAAAGCACCAGAAGCACGAAAGTGCGAAGGACGCCTGAGCGCCGGGGTTTAGTCAATTACCCGGGGCAAGGGCAAAAGAGTTTTAGAAGCTATGGAAATAGCTCGATGAAACGAGATTAGCGCAGCGGAAACGCTGAGTTGATACGATTTTATTGAGAGTTTGATCCTGGCTCAGGAC
>JAFRSI010000096.1 GCA_017427645.1 Oscillospiraceae bacterium
AGGGCGTCACCTCCATCGGCAACTTTGCCTTCTCCGGCTGCGGCGGCCTTACTTCGATCCATGTTGCAGAGAACAACCCGAATTACCGCAGCCTGGACGGTGTACTCTTCTCCAGGGATATGACTGCGCTCCTCCGGTATCCCGCAGGAAGGCAGGATCTGGAATATGGGATCCCGGAGGGCGTCACCTCCATCGGATACGGGGCTTTCAACGGCTGCAGCAGCCTCACTTCGATCACCATCCCGGAGGGCGTCACCTCCATCGGCGACTTTGCCTTCTCCGGCTGCGGCGGCCTCACCGGGATCATTGTGGAAGAGAATAATCCGAGTTACCGCAGCCTTGACGGCGTGTTATTCTCCAAGGATCTGACCGTGCTGCTTGTGTATCCCGCCGGAAAGCAGGATCCGGATTATGTGATCCCGGAGGGCGTCAGCTCCGTCGGCAGCGGTGCCTTCGAGGGCTGCAGCGGCCTCACTGAGGTCACCCTCCCGGAGGGCGTCACCTCCATCGGCGACTCTGCCTTCGCCGACTGCAGCGGCCTCACTGAGATCACCATCCCGGAGGGCGTCACCTCCATCGGCAACTTTGCCTTCGCCTACTGCAGCGGTCTTACAGCGATCACCATCCCGGAGGGTGTGACCTCCATCAACAACGCTGCCTTCTTTGGTTGCAGTGGCCTCACAGAGGTCGCCATCCCGGAGAGCGTCACCTCCATCGGCGACGGGGCCTTCTACGGCTGCGACAGCCTCACCCAAGTCCGCTATGCCGGTACTGCCGAGGACTGGGAGCGGATCGAGGGGGGCGGAAAAACCGACATCCCCGCCGACATCCTCTTTTTCGGCGAGGACGATTCCGGCGAACCCCTTTCCGGCGCCTGCGGGGATGATCTCCGCTGGGAACTGGACGACGAAGGGAACCTGAGCATCCGCGGCGCCGGGGCGATGTGGGATTATTCCAGGTCCGGAGATAACACAGCCCCCTGGGGACGAGAGATCAAGACCTTGACCCTGGATACCGGCGTCACCTCCATCGGCGACCGGGCCTTCTACGGCTGCAGCGGTCTTACAGCGATCACCATCCCGGAGGGCGTCGCCTCCATCGGCGACTCTGCCTTTGCCTACTGCAGCGGCCTCACTTCCATCACCATCCCGGAGGGCGTCGCCTCCATCGGCGAAGGTGCCTTCTTCGGCTGCAGCGGCCTTACCACCGTCACCATCCCCGACAGCGTCACCTCCATCGGCAGCTACGCGTTCCAGGACTGCAGCGGCCTTACCACCGTCACCATCCCCGACAGCGTCACCTCTATCGGCGAAGGCGCCTTCGCGGGCTGCGGCAGCCTCACCAGCGTCGTCTTCCCCGCCGGGCTGCGCAGCATCGGCAGTTTCGCCTTCTCCGTCTGCAGCAGCCTGCGCCAGATCATCCTGCCCTCCGGTCTCACCCGCCTCGGCAGCGGCGTGTTCTCCGGCTGCAGCGCCCTGGAGAGCGTCACGCTCCCCGGCTATGCGGGGATCGTGGACGGCTTGTTCCAAAACTGCACCGCCCTCCGGGAGGTCCGCTTCTCCAACGGCGTCACCTCCATCGGTTCCTTTGCCTTCTCCGGCTGCACGAATCTGCGGAAGGTCTGGCTCCCCCGCAGCGTGAGGACCATAGTGGAAAAGGCCTTCAACGACTGTGAAAAGCTCGACGACGTCTATTACTCCGGCAGCCCGGAGAACTGGGCCGCCATGGCCATCGGCAGCTACAACAGCTTCCTCACCACGGCGGAAATCCACTACGGCGAGAACCCCGCCGGGGAAGTCAAAGCGGACATTGTCGGTTCCCGCAGCCGGACCGAGGGCGGGCAGACGACCTTCGATGTCACCGTTTACTGCGAGCCCGAGACGGCGGCCACGGCCCTGGGCGTCCGGTACAGCGCCGAGGGGCAGTGCCTGGGCCTGACCATGGTCACCCTGGCCCCGGGAGAGGAAACCCGGATGGCCATCCCCTGCGAGGACGGGACCTTCCTGCGCATCTTTGCCCTGGACAGCGCCACCTGCGCCCCCCTCACCGCCACTCTGAACCTGGAAGCGTAGGCAAGGAACCGCAGACCGGGAAACGGCGCGCGCCGGGCTGCCGAAGGACCCGACGCGGACTTGCGGCGCCGAAGTCTCCGGTATTCGCAGACAAGATCTGACCGGCCCGATTCGGGCCGGTCCCTTTTTGGGGCCAGCCCCTCTTCCCAAGCCTCCGTCCCCTCCGGGCGGGGGCTTCCGTGGTCCGGCCCTCAACCCTCCCCCACAAGGATCCGGCTTCGGAGGGGAAAATGGCAGGAACTATAGAAACTGCTCCGCAAAAGTGATATACTCCTTTTTGGCAGAATCCAAGCCATGGAAGGTATCCGGGTTCATCCCGGCGGGCAGAGAAAAATGCGGGGATATCCCGCGGCCGGATCCCGGGCCCAGGCGGCTCGGGGCGGCTTGCGGGGAAAGCGGTTTCGCTTGTCTGATATCTCATCGAACAGGGGGGTGATCCCTTGAGAAATCCATCGCGGTTCCCGGCGATGCTGTCGGCGCTGTGCCTGGCACTGTGCCTGCTGCTGAGCGGCTGCGGCGGTACGGCCGCGCCTCAGCAGAGCGCCCAGCGGCAGCCGACCCCGGAACCGCAGACTGCGGATTTCATCCCGTATAAAGCGCCTCCCTTCGCAGGCTCTTCTTATCACCCGGAGCTTGCCCAGGGGAACGAGGAAGCCCGGATCGACCTCTCCGCCGTCAGCGAAGGGTATGTAGCGGTCTCGGCGGTGTCCGAAAAGCGGCTGAAATTCCAGGTGCGCAAGGACGATTGGACCTACAATTACGATCTCGCCTCCGACGGGACGCCCTCGGTGTTCCCGCTCCAATGCGGGAACGGGCTTTACACCTTCCGGGTCATGGAGAACATCTCGGAGAGCAAATACGTCGAAATCTGCCGGGAGGAGGACAGCGTGACGCTGCTGGACGAGTTCCAGCCCTTCCTTCGGCCCAGCGACTACGCTAACTACACCGCTGACTCCGCCTGCGTGCGGAAGGCGGCGGAGCTGGCGGCAGGCTGTGCCAGCGAGCTGGATGTGGTCCGGGCGGTATATGATTACGTCTGCGGCAGCGTGCAGTATGACCTCGAAAAAGCGCAGTCCGTGCACTCCGGCTATCTTCCGGACCCGGACGAGACCCTGGCCACCGGCCTGGGCATCTGCTTCGACTATGCCGCCCTGGCCGCTTCGATGCTGCGCAGCCAGGGGATCCCCACCAAGCTGATCCTGGGCTATGTGGCGCCGGACGATGTCTACCACGCGTGGAACATGTTTTATACGGAAAAAAGCGGCTGGGTGACGGTCAGCCTGGAAGTGAGCGGGAAAGACTGGACGCGGCTGGACCTGACCTTCTCGGCCGGCGGCGCGCCGGACGAGTTCGTGGGCAACGGCAGCCACTACGCGGATGTATATTCCTACTGACGGGAGGAAAAGCGACATGAGGAAAACAAGACTGGATGAGCTTGGCATCAGCGCCTTCTGCGAGAGCATGGCCATGATGGTGCAGGCCGGCATCCAAACCGACGAGGCGCTGGCGCTGCTCCAGAGCGAGCACCGGGACGACGGCGTTCTGGCCCACGGCCTGACCGTGATGATGGCGCAGGTGGAACAGAGGCGCTCCCTCGCCGAGGCCATGCAGAGCGCGGACCTGTTTCCGGACTTTGCCCTGCGCATGGTCGAGGCGGGCGAAAGCTCCGGCCGGCTGGAAAACGTGCTGTTCCACCTGGCGCGGTACTACGCCGATCAGAAGACCCTCTCGGAAAAGCTGCGGGGCGCGGTGGCCTATCCTGCGGCCATGCTGCTGCTGATCATCGCGGTGCTCACCATCATGCTGACGATTGTCCTGCCCGCCTTTCGCGCCGTGTACGACCGGCTCACGGGCAGCCTTATAGACTCATCCTATGCGTATATCCATTTGGCCGGCGTGTTTTGCGCCGTCGCGCTGGCGGTGATGGCGCTGCTGGCCGTCTGCCTCTTTGTCGGGCTGCTGCTCTGGCGGAACGGGAAGCGCTCCGCGGTGCTGGCGGTACTGGAAAAGCTGCCCCGCTGCCGCGCGATCCTGGACACCAACGCCCTGTTTCGCTTTACCTCCGCCACCGAGACGCTTCTGGCCAGCGGCGAGATGCAGACCGACGCGGTCAGGACCGCCGCCCCCATGGCCGATTCAAAGCGGCTGGAGGAAAAGCTTGACAGACTGCTCACGCGGATGGAGGAGGGGCGCAGCCTGGCGCAGGCCGCCGGTGACGAGGAGCTGTTCGAGCCGGTGTACGGCCGCATGCTGCTGGCCGGCGAGCGCAGCGGCGGTCTGGAGGACGTACTCAAACGGCTGACGCGGCTTCTGGAGGAAAGCACGGAAACCCAGGCGGACCGCCTGGTCGAGATCGTCGGCCCGACGCTTTCGGGCGTGCTGATCATCACCATCGGCCTGACGCTCATCAGCGTGATGCTGCCGCTCATCGGCATGATGAACGCCATCGGATAAGGGGGCGCCATGTACTCTGACCGGAAAAAACGGAAAACCGGCTGGCTCACGCTGATCCTGGCGCTGGCGCTGACGGCGGCACTGCTGGCGCTGCTCTTCGGTCACTCCGGCCGGGACGTCAGCGAGGAGGGGGCAGCCGCCATCCGCGAGGCCGTGCGCCGAAGCGCATTGCAGTGCTATGTGGTGGAGGGCGCCTACCCCCCCGATCTGCAGTATCTGAAGGACAATTACGGCCTGCAGATCAACACCGAGGATTATTACGTGGCCTATGACTGCTTCGCCTCCAATCTTCCGCCTTCGATCCGCGTGGTCGGCAAGGGCACGTAAAGGAGGCGGCAGATTTGAAGCGAAGAAATAAAAACCCGGTGCTGCTGATGTCCGTCGGTGTGGCTGCGCTGCTTCTGATCGGCTTCCTGCTGCTGGTCACCTTCGGCGCCACCAGCTACCGCGACGTGGTGGACAGCCAGTATCGCAATATGGACACCCGGGCGCTGACGGCCTATCTCGCCGCCAGCCTCCGCGCCAACGACAGCTTCGGCGCGGTGACGGTGCGGGAGGCGGAGGTGGGGACCGTCCTGGTCATTGCGGACCCGGAGACCGGCTACGCCATCCGCTTCTATCGCTGGAACGGTCAGCTGGTGGAGGATTTCGCCCGGGAGGACGCGGCGCTCATGCCGGAGGAGGCGCAGATCATCGCGCCGACGGAACGCTTTGAGGTCGCCCAGTCGCCGGAGGGACTGCTGATGGTGGACACCGACGCCGGGCGCACGCTGCTGGACCTGCGCACTGGAGAGGGGGGCGAGCCGTGAAAAAACAGCATCTGACGGCGTTCTTTCTGGAGGCGCTGCTGCTGGTCGTGATCTTCGTCGCCGTGATCCTGGTGCTGACGGGGGTGTTCGGCGCGGCCCGGGCGCAGAGCGCAGCCGCACGGCGCCTGACCACTGCGGTCACTCTGGCGGCCAATGCGGCGGAGGCCGTTTCGGCCTCCGACAGCCTGGAGCAGGCGGCGGCGCTGCTGGACGAGGGCGGGAACGTCACCCTGACCGGGGGCCGCTGTGAGGCCGCCTACGACGCGGAGGGCAGGCCCTGCTCCGACGGAGGGGCCCTGCGGGTGGAGATCCGCTGGGAGGCCGCCCCGGAGAACGCCGCCCTGGTGAGCAGCCGGATCCGCGTCCTCGGCGCGGAAGGGCAGGAGCTGTACGCCCTGGAGACGGCGCGCTTTGTAAAGGAGGCGGCAGCATGAAGCAGGCCCCCATCCGGCTGGGACCCCTGGCGCTGCTGATGACGGTCATCAGCATCTGCCTGACGATCCTCGCCATTCTGACCTTTACCACCGCCCGGGCGGATCTCCGCCTGGCAGAGAAATACGCCGAGACGGTGCAGACCCGCTACGCGCTGGAACGGCAGGGGCAGGCGTATCTGTCCCGCCTGAACGCCGGAGAAGTCGCGGCGCCGGAGGCGGACGAAACGGGCGTGCTGTGCACGGAGCTGGAGCAGGAGGGCGTCCGCCTGTCCATCGGCCTTGTGCCCGACGGCGCCGGCGGTTACGCCGTCGTGTCCTGGCGGCAGGAAAAAGAGTGGGAGCCCAACGACGACATCGGCAATCTTTGGAGCGGAAGCTTCGGAAAGGAAGGATAGAGTATGGAGATTCTGGATATCCTGCATAGATCCGTCGACGCCAATGCGTCCGACGTGTTTCTGATCGCCGGTCTTCCGGTGACCTTTAAGTGCAACGGTCACCAGCAGCGGCTGGAGGGCGGCGTGCTGATGCCGGACGGAATCCGCTTGCTCGTCGACGCCGTATATGACCTCAGCGGCCGCAGCCGGAGCAATCTGGAGAGCGGCGTGGACGACGATTTTTCCTTTGCCGTTTCTCATCTGGGCCGCTTTCGCGTCAACGTATTCCGCCAGCGCGGCTCTCTGGCTGCGGTGATCCGTGTGATCCGCTTCGGCCTGCCGGACCCCGCCAAGCTCGGGATCCCGGAGAGCGTTCTGTCCCTCGCGGACAACAAAAAGGGCCTCGTGCTGATCACAGGCTCCGCCGGCGCCGGCAAAACCACCACCCTGGCCTGCATGATCGACCGGATCAACCGGAGCCGCGACTGCCACATCATCATGATGGAGGACCCCATCGAGTACATCCACCGCCACGACAAGGCCATTGTCACACAGCGGGAAATCTCCATCGACACCCCGGACTATCTGGATTCCCTGCGCTCGGCGCTGCGGGAGAGTCCCGACGTGGTCCTTCTGGGCGAGATGCGGGATTACGACACGGTCTCCGCCGCCATCACGGCGGCGGAAACGGGCGTTCTGCTGCTCAGCACGCTGCACACCAGCAGCGCGGCCAACACCATCAACCGCATCCTCGACGTCTTTCCGGCCAACCAGCAGCAGCAGGTCAAGATCCAGCTGGCCCGGAACCTCAAGGGCGTCGTCTGTCAGCAGCTTGTACCCTCCGTGGACGGCAGCCAGCTTGCGGTATTCGAGATCATGAAGAGCACGGTCGCCATTCAGAACATGATCCGCGAGGACAAGCTCCATCAGCTGGAGTCCGTCATGCAGGCGGGGGCCGCCGACGGCATGTGCACCATGGACGGCAGCCTTTTGAAGCTGTACCGGGAGGGGAAGATCACCCGGGACACCGCGCTCTTGTCCTGCGTCAACTATGACAGCATGCTGAAGCGCCTGTAAAGACGCTCTCTTTCTTCCGCGCCAAAAAGGCCTCTGAACCGTCAGACGATTCAGAGGCCTTTTCCTTGCTGTTTACGGGGCGCGGCGCTTTCCGCGCAAGGGGCTTTTCACTCTCTTAAAAGCCGCGTTGTCCGGCAGAACGAACGCCCTGCGGCTTAGTACATGCCGCCCATGTCGCCGCCGGCGGCGGGAGCCGCGGGGGCGGGAGGCTCGGGCTTGTCGGCCACCAGAGCCTCGGTGGTGAGGAGCATGGCGGAAACGCTGGCGGCGTTCTCCAGGGCGCTGCGGCAGACCTTGGCCGGGTCCACGATGCCCGCGGCCAGCATGTCGCCGTAGACCTCGTTGGCGGCGTCGAAGCCGAAGTTCACGCTGTCCTCGTTCCGGACCTTCTCCAGGATCACGCTGCCCTCCAGGCCGGCGTTGGCCGCGATCTGGCGGATGGGGGCGGTGAGGGCCTTGGCGATGATGGCAGCGCCGGTCTTCTCGTCACCGGCGAGGGTATCCAGGGTCTTCTCCACGGCCTTGGCGGCGTTCACGTAGATGCTGCCGCCGCCGGCCACGATGCCTTCCTCCACGGCGGCGCGGGTGGCGTTCAGGGCGTCCTCGACACGGAGCTTCTTCTCCTTCATCTCGGCCTCGGTGGCGGCGCCGACCTTGATGACGGCCACGCCGCCGCTCATCTTGGCCAGGCGCTCCTGCAGCTTCTCCCGGTCATAATCGGAGGTGGTGACCTCGATCTGGGCGGAGATCTGCTTGATGCGGCCCTTGATGTCCTCGGACTTGCCGGCGCCGTCCACGATGACGGTGTTCTCCTTGGTGACCTTCACCTGGCGGGCGGAGCCCAGGACCTCCACGCCCACTTCCTTCAGCTCGATGCCCACATCGGAGGAGACCACCTGGGCGCCGGTCATGGTGGCGATATCGATGAGCATCTCCTTGCGCCGGTCGCCGAAGCCGGGGGCCTTGACGCAGACGCAGGTGAAGGTGCCGCGCAGCTTGTTGAGGATCAGGGTGGCGAGGGCTTCGCCCTCCACGTCCTCGGCGATGACCAGCAGGGGCTTGCCCGCCTGGGCCACCTGCTGCAGCAGGGGCAGCAGCTCCTGAATGTTGGAGATCTTCTTGTCGGTGATCAGGATATAGGGG
>JAFRSI010000002.1 GCA_017427645.1 Oscillospiraceae bacterium
AATGACAAGGGGGGCGGACGCGCGGGAGAGACACCTCATCCGTCACGGCTGCGCCGTGCCAACTTCCCCTCCAGGGGAAGGCTTTGGGGGGTGCCATGGCGGGGAGAGACGGATCGCCGCGTCGCCGGTGTGCGCACCGGCTCCTCGCAATGACAAGGGGGGCGGACGCGGGGTGAAAAAAGCAAAAAACAGTCTTGCAACGGGGCGGCAGGAGCGTATATACTATATTTGTTAAAATATGGGGTTCTTGTACCCTGCAGACAAGGAGATGACGCCCATGAAGAAAAAGATCCTGTCCGTTCTGCTGGCCGTCGTGATGCTGGTGAGCCTGCTGCCCGCCGGGATCGCCGAGGCGGCCAACACCCTGCCGGACACGGTGACGGCCATTGCGGTCAACGCCACCGTGAGCGGCAGCATGGAGGAGAGCGAATACGGCTACCGCTTCGATCTGTCCTCCAACGGCTATATTTCCATCAACTACAACCACCCCACCGTATCCGGCGGAAGCTGGACCATGGAGCTGTGGAACAGCGCGCTGAGCACGGTGTACACCGTCAGCGCCGCCGGCAGCGACGCGGCGCTGACCACCGGCAAGATCGGCCTGCCGTCGGGCAGGTACTACCTGATCTTCCGGGGCACGTCCAGCAGCGACGGGTTGCCCTTCTCCTTCCGTGTCAACTACACCGCTTCCGGCGAGTGGGAGACGGAGCTCAACAACACCCAGAGCGCGGCGGACCTGATCTCCGCCGACAGCTCCGTCCGGGGCAGTTTGATGACAACCTCCGACGTAGACTGCTATTATTTCGAGGTCTATTCGGAGGTGGCCGTGCGCCTGTCTATGAAGCACGGGTTCACCGGCACAAGCGACAGCGTATGGAAGGTGACTGTGTCGCCCACCAACGGCAGCGCCGCGCGGGTCTTTTATTTCCACGGCAACACAGAGGACACGGAAAACGGCGGTATCCTATGCTTCACCGGCGGAGGGTGCTACGTCACTGTGGAGAAAGGCAGCGTATACTCCAACAGCGACTACCAGCTGATCCTGGACGTGCTGCCCGGACGCTGGGAGAGCGAACCCAACAACGACCAGGGTAGCGCCACACTCATCAGTTTGGGTGAGACGGTCTACGGCAGCGGAACCGACGGCACCTATGACTACTTCGCGTTGGATGCCGCGGACCACGGCGTGCGCTTCCTTCTCTCCGGCGTTTCCGAGGCGATCCTGATCGGCGGCGGCAGCAGCGTGCAGATCGGCGACGGCACGATCTACGGCCTGGGCAGCGGCAACTGGTTCCTGCGTGTGCGGGGCGGCGACGAGTACAACATCACCCTGGTGAGCGTGGGAAACTATGAGCTGGAGCCCAACGATGACCTCTCCAGTGCCAACGAGCTGCCCATAGGCGCCGTGGTGCCGGGCAATACTTACGACGGCAGCGTGGACTGGTACCGCATCGGAACCACGGCCCAAGTACTGCGTTTCCACGGCGTACAGGGCTTTCTGGTCGATCCAACGGGCACACAGATTCCCGTAAACGACGGTACCGTGATCGGCCTGCGGGAGGGCTACCACTATCTTTGCGTCCAGGGCCCCACGGATTATGAGCTGTCTGTTGACGTGGTAGGCGGCAACGGCGAAGAGGAGGGCAACAACTCCGCCTCCGCTTCAACGCTGATCCCCATGGGCGACTCACGCGGCGGGCAGATCAACTATGCCGGCGACGAGGACTGGTATCGCTTCAACCTGGCCAACAGGTCCCAAGTGATCATCGCCGGCTATATGTTCGGCATCATTATAGACTTCGGCCACGAGGTTGTTGAGGGGGGCACCGGCAGCTGGACGGTGGAGCTGAGGGGCAGCACCATCAACGGGACGATCAGCAAGACGTTCCCCATCAATGAGAGCGGCGGAGGCATGTACGGCGGCCTGGGCCTGCCCGAAGGCGAATACTATCTCCGTGTGACCGGCTCCGGCGTCACCGGGAAGAGTTACAACCTCTCTGTGATCCGTGACGACTCCCTGTGGCAGAGCCTGTTGGATCTGGACAACTCCCTGATCGAGCTGATCAACAGCCCGGATCTGCCGGTGAACGAGACGGTCCACGGCCATCTGATCTCCAGCGGCGACGACAGCACTTCCTCCTTCACTCCCGACGCTGACGGCGTGCTGACGCTGAACTTCACCCACGAGGATCTGGGGGCCGATGAGGCGAGCCATTATTATTGGAAGGTGGCGCTGTACGACGAGGAGTATACGCTGCTGAAGGCCGTGTCCTATACGGGTGGCGGCACCGGCGGCGACTGGCCCGCCATCGGCATCCGGGGCGGCCACAGATACTACATCGTGGTCACCACCGACAACTCCACCTATTTCAGCAGCTCCAATTTCACCCTGACGCCCCACTTCACCGCGGACAACACCTGGGAGGCGGAGCAGAACGGCGACTACGACGCGGCCCGGGAAATGGATGTGGACACCGATGTCCACGGCACGTACATGCACGCCGGAGACAAGGACTATTACCACTTCTTCATGCCCCTGGACGGCGGCATTTTCCCCTGGTTCAGCCATGATGTAAAGGAGGGCTCCGCCGCCAAGTGGACCGTGGAGCTGCGCAACGAGAACCACGACCTGCTGCGCACCTGGACCTACGTGGCCGGGGAGGAGAGCTTCCTCACCCAGGAGGGCGTGGGCCTGGCGGCCGGCGACTACTACCTGATCGTCACCGGCGACAACGCCTCCGTGCAGGCGGGGCTGAAATATACCATCCAGGCCCACCTGGATCCCTGTCCCTGGGAAAACGAGCTCAACAACACCATGGACCTGCCCTCGCCCCTGGCCCTGAACACCACCACCAAGGGCAGCCTGTCCACCGCCTCCGACGTGGACTGGTACTATATCGACACGGACGAGTCCGGCGTACTGCGCCTGGACTTCACCCACCCGGACCTGGGCGTGGACGCCACCTACGCCTACTGGCGCGTGACGCTGTACGATAATGGCGGCACGAACGCCCTGAAGGCCTGGGCCTGGTCCGGCGTTGGCACCGGCAGCACCTGGGGCCCCATCGGCCTGCAGGCGGGCACCTGGCTGGTGAAGGTGGAGTGCCCCACCGCCAGCAGCAGCGGCACCACCTACTACGACGGCGGGACCTACACCCTCACCGCCAACTGGGAGGCCAGCGACGAGTGGGAGGACGAGATCAACGCCGGCTACGACAACGCCCGGGAACTGACTGCGGAGACCGCCGTGCACGGCGCCTTCATGTTCTCCGGCGATTACGACTACTACGTCTTCACCCTGGACGAGGGCAAGGGCATCTTCCCGTACTTCAGCCACGAGGTGAAGGAGGGCTCCACCGCCAGCTGGACCGTGGAGCTGCGCAACAGCGACCATACGACGATGCGCTCCTGGTCCTACACGGCCGGGGAGGAGAGCTATGAGACCGAGGAGGGCGTGGGCCTGCCCGCCGGGACGTACTACCTGGTGGTGTCCGGCACGGACTATGCCAGCCAGTCCCTGCTGCCCTATGCCCTGACGCTCCACCTGGACGACGCCAAGTGGGAGGAGGAGTACAACGACACCCGCGCCACCGCCAACGAGCTGGAGCCGGACCGGGTGGGCGACGTGACCCTCCGGGGCAGCCTGATGACATCCTCCGACGTGGACTACTACAAGCTGGTGGCCGACAAGGCCGGTTACTTCCGCCTGGCCTTCTCGCACCCGGACCTGGGTGTGGACGCCACCAATAATCTGTGGACCGTCAGCGTGCTGGACAGCAGCGGGGATACCCTGGTCTCCCATACCTACTGGGGCAAGGGCACCGCCGGTACCTTCTGGGATGAGATCGGCGTGGCCAAGGGCACCTGGTACATCAAGGTGGAGCGGTACAGCACCAGCAGCAGCATCTATTACAGCCCCGCCACCTATACCCTGGATCTGGAGTGGGTCACCGGCATCCCCTTCGAGCAGGAGTGGAACAACAGCTTCGACACCGCTACGGAGATGCAGGTGGGCAGCCTGATGCCCGGCAGCCTCATGACCTCCGGCGACGTGGATTACTTCCGCTTCACCCTCTCCGAGGACAGCGGCCTCTACCTGCAGATGTTCTACGAGCAGGCGGCGGATTCCAACGCCTCCTGGAAGCTGACGCTGTACGACGATCAGCACACGGAGATCCTCAGCCGCACCTTCAACCGGAAGGACGAGGCCGACTTCATCCGGGACGACGGCATCGGCCTGCCGGCGGGCGAGTACTTCGTGAAGGTCTCCAGCGGCACCTGGACCTCCAAGCCCTACGAGCTGCAGTTCGATCGCAGCGAAGCCCTGTGGGAGCGGGAGAACAACAGCACCATGGCAAGGGCCAACGAGCTGGAGCCGGACCGTGTGGGCGACGTGAGCATCATAGGCTCCCTGGTCACCGGGTCCGACGTGGACTACTACAAGCTGGTGGCCGACAAGCCCGGCTACTTCCGCCTGGCCTTCACCCATCCGGACCGGGGCGTGGACGCCACCAACGGCCTGTGGACCGTCAGCGTGCTGGACAGCAGCGGGAACACCCTGGAATCGAAGAGCTATACGGGCAAGGGCACCGGCGGTACCTTCTGGGATGAGATCGGCGTGGCCAAGGGCACCTGGTATATCAAGGTGGAGCGCTACAGCACCAGCAGCAACACCTATTACGACAACGGCGTCTACACCCTGGATCTGGAGTGGGTCACCGGCATCCCCTTCGAGCAGGAGTGGAACAACAGCTTCGACACTGCCACGGAGATACAGGTGGGCAGCCTGATGCCCGGCAGCCTGATGACCTCCGGCGACGTGGATTACTTCCACTTCACCCTGGACGAGAGCAGCGGCCTCTACCTGCAGATGTTCTATGTGCAGGCGGAGAGCTCCAACGCCTCCTGGAAGCTGACGCTGTACGACGATCAACACACGGAGATCCTCAACCGCACCTTCAACCAGAAGGACGAGGCCGACCTCATCCGGGATGACGGCATCGGCCTGCCGGCGGGCGAGTACTATGTGACCGTCTCCAACGGCGGCACCTGGACCTCCAAGCCCTACGAGCTGCAGCTGGACGCCAGCAGCGCTGCGTGGGAGCAGGAGAACAACAACTCCATGGGAAAGGCCAACACGCTGCCCCACGACACGGATCTCTACGGCTCCCTGGCCACCGGCTCCGACGTGGATTACTACAAGCTGAACCTGCTGATGGGCAGCGGCGTGACGCTGACCTTCCACCACCCGGATCTGGGCGTGGATTCCACCAACAACCTGTGGACGGTGTCCCTGCTGGACGCCAGCGGGACCACGGTGGACAGCGCCAACTACTGGGGCAAGGGCACCGGCGCTACCTGGACCACCGCGGGCCTGGCCTCCGGCACCTGGTACGTAAAGGTGGAGCGCTACAGCACCAGCAGCAGCACCTATTACAGCCCCGCCATCTATACCCTGAAGGCTGACGTGGATATCCTGACCTACCGGGAGAAGGAGTCCAACGACAACAAGGAGACCGCCAACTCTCTGGCCGTGAACCGGACCATCACCGGCAACCGGATGACCAGCGGCGACAGCGACTGGTATCGCCTGGACCTGGAGGAGAACGGCTTCCTGACCCTGTGCGTGGGCCACGACACCGTGGACACCAGCAACGCCTGCTGGACCTTCACCCTGTACGACGACAGCGAGCAGACCATGACCACGCTCTCGCCCAAGGGCAACAGCCCCTCCGGCCTGACCACTCAGAGCATCGGCCTGACGGCGGGCACCTACTACGTGGCGGTCACCTCGGCCAATACCTGGTCCGACGCGCTCTACACTCTGGAGGCACAGTTCTCCACGGAGGGGCTGTGGGAGACCGAGTACAACAACACCTTCGGCACCGCCGATACGCTGCCCCTGTCCCAGACCATCCACGGCAATCTGATGACGGGCACCGACGCGGACTACTATACCTTTGATATCACCCAGCCCGGCTACGTGGAGCTGTGCTTCGCCCACGCCTCCACCGGCGACAGCAACACCAAGTGGACGCTCACCCTCTACGACGCCGAGTGCACGTCCGTCATCAACTATAACTTTGCCGGCAACGGATCGGCCTACCGCTCCGGCGGCCTGGGCCTGCCCCAGGGCAAATACTACGCGGCGGTGACGCGGTACAGCACCAACGGCAGCAGCTATTACAGCGACTACGTCTACGATCTGACCGCCGACTTCCACGCGGCCTACGACTGGGAGGAGGAGAGCAACGACACCAAGCCCACCGCCAACCTGATCCAGACCAACGTGCCGGTCCACGGCAGCCGGATGACCTCCTCCGACACGGACTACTTCTTCTTCGAG
>JAFRSI010000097.1 GCA_017427645.1 Oscillospiraceae bacterium
CTTGCCGGCGGAGACCACCTCGCCCATGCGGCCGCGGATGCCGCTGGTCTGGATGCCGACGACCTTGCCCTGCTCGATATAGTCGGCAATGGGGTCGTGGGCGTTGCCCAGGCGGGTGGCGGCGCTGGTCAGATCCTCCAGGCCCAGCTCCTCGATGGCGGCCTTCATGACCATGTTGACCACGTAATCGCCGTCGCGCAGGTGGTGGTGGAAGCTGAAGGTCATGCCGCTCTTGGCGCCGCAGTGGCGCAGCGCGTCGGCAATGGTCTCCACGATCTTGCTCTCCTGGGGCTTCTCATAGCGGCGGGTGCGGGGCGAGGCCTTCTGGATGTACTTGCCGTCCATGTAGTTCTTGCCCTGATAAACTTCCTTCCCGTTCACCAGCAGGTAATCGGGAATATCTCTTCCAACCTTGTTGATCATACCAAATCCCCCTCATACATGCCGCAGGCCCGGGCCAGGCGGAGCGTGCGCTCGGCGCCGGGGATAAAAGCGATATCGATCATTTTGCCGTCCACGGTGAACACGCCTACGCCGGCAGCGGACTGCTCCCGGTAAGCACGGACGATCTTCTCCGCCTGCAGGACTTCCTTCTCCGTGGGTGCAAAGACCTGGTGCACATAGCGGATCTGCTTGGGGTTGATGAGGCTCTTGCCGTCGAAGCCCATGTCCTTGTTCTGGCGGACCTCGGCCTCGAAGCCCTCCTGATCGTCCAGATTGGTGAACACGGTGTCGAAGCACTGGACGCCGGCGGCGCGGGCCGCGATCAGCATCTGGCCGCGGGCCACCACCATGTCGATGCCGTCGGCGGTGGGCTTGGTCTGCATGCACTTGCGGAAGTCGCCGCCGGAGATGGCCACGCCGAACATCCTGTCGGAGGCGGCGCAGATCTCATAGGCGTTCAGGATGCCCTTGGGGCTCTCCAGAGCGGCCATCAGCAGGGTACGGCCCTTCTCCACGCCGAACTCCTCCTCCGCCTTCTCCACGGCGGCCTCTACGGTATGGACGTCCTGGGCGCTCTCACACTTGGCGATGCGGATACCGTCGGCTCCGCCCGCCACGCAGACGCGGATATCCTCCTGCCAGTGGGGGGTATCCAGACCGTTGATGCGGACAATGACCTCGGTATCGCCGTAGTCGATGGTCTTCAGGGCATGGTACAGGGAGAAGCGGGCGGCGTCCTTCTGGTTCTCCGCCACGGCGTCCTCCAGGTCCAGCATGATGCTGTCGACGCCGTAGATATAGGCGTCCTTGATGAGTCCCGGCTTCTGCGCGCTCATGAAAATCATGGAGCGGCGCAGGCGGAAGCGTTCAGGCTTGGGACGAGGAATCATCGAATCACACCTCCCCAGGGAATATTGGCCGCGGACTTGTCGCAGCTGCGGAACACGGCGCACTCCACACGGGCCTTCAGGGTGCAGTCCAGAGCGCCCTTGTCCACCACGGTGACGCGGGCGTTCTCCACGCCCAGGCGCTCCAGGGTCTCCAGCACGGTGGCCTTGATCTGGCGGCCGTACTGGTTCATGACGCTGCTGTGCAGCTCCAGCGAGATGCCGCCCTCACCGGGCTCTACGGTGATCTGCGCGTCGCTGGATTCCAGCGTACCGGCCACGGCCGGCTTCAGGATTTCCATATGCCTTCCTCCTTCACAAATATAGGTCCAATGGTCGGCAGGGGCGGGCACCTGCGCGCCCGCCCCTGATGCTTCTCTGCTTACCGCTTGGCCTCCAGGCGGGTGCGGATGGCGGCAATGAACTCGGCGCTGGTGACGGCGGTGGCTTCAAAGCCCTCGTCCACCAGACCCACCAGGTCCTTGGTCATGATGCCGGCGGACAGGGTCTCGAAGCAGGCCTCCTCCAGCTGACCGGCGAAGGTCACCAGCTCGTCGATGCCGTCCAGCTGGCCGCGCTTGCGCAGGGCGCCGGTCCAGGCAAAGATGGTGGCCATGGGGTTGGTGGAGGTCGCCTCGCCCTTCAGGTGCTTGTAGTAGTGCTTGGTAACGGTGCCGTGAGCGGCCTCATACTCGGTGGTGCCATCGGGGGCCACCAGCACGCTGGTCATCATGGCCAGGGAGCCGAAGGCGGTGGACACCATGTCGCTCATCACGTCGCCGTCGTAGTTCTTGCAGGCCCAGATGAAGCCGCCCTTGGAGCGGATGACGCGGGCCACGGCGTCGTCGATCAGGGTGTAGAAATAGGTGATGCCCAGCTCCTCGAACTTGGCCTTGTAGTTCTCAAACTCCTCCTCAAACACCTTCTTGAACTCGCCGTCGTAGATCTTGGCGATGGTGTCCTTGGTGGAGAACCACAGGTCCTGCCTGGTGTCGATGGCATACTGGAAGCAGGCGCGGGCGAAGGAGCGGATGCTCTTCTCCTTGTTGTGGGCGCCCTGCCACACGGCGGGACCGTCCACCTTCTGGACCAGAAGGGTCTTCTCCTCGCCGGAGGCGCCCTTGAAGGTCATGGTGCACTCGCCGGGCTCGGTGGTGTACATATCCACGCTCTTATACACGTCGCCGTAGGCGTGACGGGCGATGGTGATGGGCAGCTTCCAGTTTTTCACCACGGGGTGGATGCAGTCGATCAGGATGGGGGCGCGGAACACGGTGCCGTCCAGAATAGAGCGGATGGTGCCGTTGGGGCTCTTCCACATCTCGGTCAGCTGGGGATACTCCACCATGCGCTGCTTATTGGGGGTGATGGTGGCGCACTTGACGGCCACGCCCAGGCGCTTGGTGGCGTTGGCGGCGTCCACGGTGACCTGGTCTTTGGTCTCGTTGCGGTGCAGCAGGCCCAGATCGTAGTACTCGGTCTTCAGATCCACGAAGGGGGTGATCAGCTGATCCTTGATCATCTGCCACAGGATGCGGGTCATTTCGTCGCCGTCCATCTCCACCAGCGGCGTTACCATTTGGATCTTGTTCATAGTCGTTCTCCTCCTCTGATTTATACGCGGGCGGCGTAGTAGTTCATCAGGCAGCCGTCCAGCAGGATGGCGCGCTCGTCCTCGGTCAGGCCCTTGATGTGGAGCATGATGTCCTCCACGGCGCCGCTGCTGCGGATGATCTTGCCGGGGATGTTCTCCCAGCCCTCGGCCACGGCCTTGCGCACCTGGGGCACGAACAGGCAGTCGCCCGGCTCGTACGCGAAGGGCGTGCCCTCGTCGATGGTGAAGGGCAGGATGCCCCAGTTGATGCAGTTGCTGCGATAGCGCTTGGTGGCGTACTCATAGCAGACGTTGGCGAAGCCGCCCAGGACCTTCTGGCAGGAGGCGGCCTGCTCGCGGGCAGAGCCGTCGCCGGGCCGGTTGGCAAACACGGCGGAGCCGTACTGGGTGTTGGCCATCAGCGCGTCGGCGTCGCCCACATGGCTCAGGATCTCCTTGACGTGGGCAGGGGCCTCGCCGCCGCGGCGGGCCAGCTCGTCCCTGGCGATCGCCTTGGCCCGGGGCACGTAGTCCGGCACGCGGCGGGACAGGGTGAACTCGGCCATGCGCAGGGGATTGCTGCGGTAGGAGGAGGTCTCGCCGGAGGGGATCAGCTCGTCGGTGGTGGTGACAGGATCGTGGATGACGGCGGCGAACTCCACCAGCAGATTCTCGCCCAGCTCGTACATCTTGGGCCAGTCGGTGATGTTGGGACCCATGATCAGCTCCACACTGGGATCGGCCTTGCCGAAGCCGTAGTAGATGCGGTTCTCGTAGATGGACTTGTCGAAGTGGTACTCGTGATGGATGGGCTCATAGTCTACCTCGGTGGCCGGGGTGATGCGGCCGCCGTTGCGGGCGGTGGCGGCGATGGAGCGGGAATCCATCAGGCACACGGCGGCAAACTGACCCTCGCCGGGCTTGGAGCCCTCGCGGTTGGGGAAGTTGCGGGTGGCGTGGCGCAGAGACAGGCCGTTGTTGGCGGGCACGTCGCCGGCGCCGAAGCAGGGACCGCAGAAGCTGGGCTTGATCACCGCGCCGGCGTGGAGCAGGTCGGCGGTGGAGCCGATCTTCGTCAGCTCCATGGACACGGGCACGGAGGTGGGATACACGCTGAAGCTGAAGCCGTCGTGGCCGATGTAGTGGCCGCGGATGATGTCGGCCGCCTCGGTGATGTTGTCGAACAGGCCGCCGCTGCAGCCGGCGATGACGCCCTGGTCAGCCCAGACGCCGCCGTCGTGGATCTTGTTCATCAGCTGGACGTGGGCCTTGGGATAGCGGTGGGCGGCATCGTCCTCCACCTTCTTGAGGATCTCCTCGGCGTTGTCCAGGAACTCCCGGATGGTCCATGCGTTGGAGGGGTGGAAGGGCAGAGCGATCATGGGCTCCACCTTATCCAGCTCGATGGTGATCATCTTGTCATAGTAGGCGCACGCGCCGGGATTCAGCTCGGCGTAATCCTGGGGCCGCTTGTGGGCCTCATAGAAGCCGCGGGTCACCTCGTCGGTCTTCCAGATGGAGCTCAGGCAGGTGGTCTCGGTGGTCATGACGTCGATGCCGTTGCGGAAGTCGATGGGCAGCTCGGCCACGCCGGGGCCTACGAACTCCAGCACCATGTTGTTGACGAACTTGCTGGCAAAGGTGGCCTTCACCAGGGCGATGGCCACGTCGTGGGGACCGACGCCGCGGCGGGGCTTGCCGGTGAGATACACCAGCACCACCTTGGGCATGGGCACGTCCCAGGTGTTGTTCAGCAGCTGCTTGGCCAGCTCCGGGCCGCCCTCGCCCACGGCCATGGTGCCCAGGGCGCCGTAGCGGGTGTGGGAGTCGGAACCCAGGATCATGGCGCCGCAGCGGGCCAGCTCCTCGCGGGCATAGGAGTGGATGACGCTCTGGTTGGCGGGCACGTAGATGCCGCCGTACTTTTTGGCGGCGGACAGGCCGTACATGTGGTCGTCCTCGTTGATGGTGCCGCCCACAGCGCACAGGCTGTTGTGGCAGTTGGTCAGGGCATAGGGGATGGGGAATTCCTTCATGCCGGAGGCCCGGGCCTGCTGGATGATGCCCACGTAGGTGATGTCGTGGGACGCCATGGCGTCAAACTTCACCTTCAGCGACTCCGGATCACCGGAAGTGTTGTGGGCCTGCAGGATCTTCCAGGCCATGGTCTGCTCTCTGGCCTCCTGCCGGGAGATCGGCGCGCTGTCCTGCGGCACACCGTTTACCAGATAAACGCCGTGATCGATCAATTGAATCATAACGAGCCTCCTGTTTTCTCTTCAATTTGATAGATGGTTTCCCGCTGCCCGCGCAGGCCGCGCGAGCGGCAATTCAACACAGAAAATTGTATCACAAGCGGTGTGAAATCAACAGTTCTTTTTCTGAAAAAACCGCTGTGCCCGTGCAATTTCTCCCATTTGACGGAATGTTTTTTCGTTTTTCGTTCAAAATGGCAAAGGAACTGCGCCCCCCTTCATAATGGGCTCTCTTCCCCGGAAAACAGCGGCCTGCGCAGCGGTTTTTTGAAGGCCCCCGCACCTGAACTTGCAAAAATTGCATGAAAAATTGCACAAAAAGGAGGAGCCCTCCCAGCGGGAGGGCTCCTCTCCGGTTTTCTATTCTCCCCAGGTCAGCTGAATGGCGCTGCCCGTCCAGGGGTAGGACATCTGATAGCGGTCGCTGATCCAGGAGCCGTTCAGATCGTTCCCCATCTCGGCACCGTAGCGCATGCCGCCGTCCTCGTAGATCTCCAGCAAAACGGCGTCGGAGTACTGCGTCCGGAAGGCCAGGGCCAGCTTGCCGTCCCGGAAGACGGCGGCCAGGCCGCCGAGGATGCCGTACTCCCTGACGGAGCACGCATAACCGGTGTAGGCCCCGCCGCTTTCGTCCGGCGCGCCGGCCTCCTTCCACTCCCACCGCATCCCGTCCTGCTCGTCATACCGATACCGCAGCTCCATGAGCGGGCTGCGCAGGACGATCCGCCAGTTCCCCGCCTCCTTCTGCAGCACCAGCAGCTCCCGGTCGTTCAGCGTCACCAGGGTGAAGTCCTCCTCCTGCCGGATCCACACTTCCCCGTAGTCTGTGACTTCCTGGTACTGGGTGACCCAGGCGTTTTTCTCCGCCCGGCCCAGGACCAGCTCCTGCCGCAGGGCGTACGTCTCTCCGTCCAGCACCCGCAGCACGAACTGATCGTCCTCCGCCGTCACCAGCAGCACGCTGCCATCGGCGGCCCGCTCCAGGGCCGTCACCCGCTGCTTCTCGATGTCCAGCGGATACGCCAGCCGTGTCCCAGACACGTCCGGGCGGCCGTTGCTCCAGCCGCCGGTATAATCCGATCCCTTCCGCTTCACCGGCACGTCCCAGAGGCCGAAGCCCTCGGGGGCCCAGTCCGCCCGTACCGGCGCGTCAGCGGCAAAGCCCAGTGTCACCAGAACGTGGCCCTGGCCGCCCAGGGAGAAGGCTCTGGACCGGGTCTCCTGCCGGAGGAAATGGTACTGGAAGCCATAGTCATCCTTGCCTCTCTGAAAGACGTGTTCTTCCAGCCGATCCTCGTCGCCGATGGGGATGCGGATCTTGTCAAAGGCCACGAATTGGGTGCGGTCCGTCGTGGATATCACGGTCGTTTCCTCGCCGCCGCTGGGCGTCAGATAGAGGGCGTAGCAGGCGAAGGCCGTCTTGACGTGGACGTTGCGCGTCCGATCCGTGTCGTCATTCAGCAGATCCTCCGTGACGAAGCTGCCCCGCTCCGTCCGGCAGAGCTGGGTGATGTACCACGTATCATCTGCCAACGTCACTCCGCCCTCCTGGACCCGCAGCCCCTGGGGGCGGAAGGTGAAGCGGGTGCTCTCCTCCCCCGCGGCCACCCGGTAATCCGTGTCCCAGAACAGCTTGTCGCCGTAGGTAAGGACGGTGTGCAGCGTCAGGCTGTCCGCCGCGGCGGCGTCGCCCCAGGCGTGCTCGGCCCTCTGGTTGATGGGCGTCTTGGTCCGGTCCAGGCGCACGTTCAGGAGAATCAGCGCCCCTGCCGCCAGGGCCAGGACCAGCGCCGTCACCGGCAAACACTTTTTCATGGCTCGTTCCTCTCCTCCTGTCCGTCGGCCAGCTCCCGCAGGGTCTGGCTGACCCGGTCCGCCTCGTAGCCGTAGCTCTTTTTCACGTAGTCCATCAGGTCCATGCCCCGGTCCTCCAGATCCTCCATGAGGCAGTCGCCCACGATGCGGCCCCGGTGCAGCAGCACCGCCCGGCCCACGAAGCCCTTGACCTCCTCCAGCAGATGAGTGGACAGCAGCACCGTCTCGTTTTCGCCCAGGATGCCCAGCAGCACCTTGTAGAAATCCTCCCGGTTGAACACGTCGTTCCCGGCGAAGGGCTCGTCCATGAGGATATAGTCCGCCCCCTGGGACAGGGCCAGGATCACCTCGAACTGATTTTTCATGCCGGTGGAGAAGCTCCGCAGCGGCTTGGACGCCGGCAGGCTGAAGAAGTCCATCAGCGCCGCAAAGCGCCGGCCGTTGAACCTGGGAAAGTGGGCGGCGTAGAATTCCCGGTGGGCGTTGGCCGTCAGCGCCGGGAAGAAGGAGTGCTCGCTGGTGGCGAAGGACAGCTTCTCGATGCTGCTCCTGTCGATGGGCGCCCCGTCCAGGGTCACGGTCCCGCCGTGGCGCAGCAGGTCCAGCGCGCACTTCATCAGCGTGGTCTTGCCGGCGCCGTTCTCCCCGAACAGACCCACGATCTGGCCCCGGGGCAGCGTCAGCGACATGTCCTCCAGCGCCGGCTTGCTGCCGTATTTTTTCGTGATATGGGATAACTCCAGCATATTCTCTCCTCCTTAATCAATACACGACCGTGGGAAACAGCCCGTCAAAGGGCGGCACCAGGCACTGTGCCGGTGTGCAGAACCGCCAGAACAGATAGTAGACCACCAGCAGCACCAGGCACCACGTTACTGCCAGCAGGACCAGCTGCAGCGGGACCGACCACAGATACCTTGCCGTGGTGCGCCTGCGGTCCGGCAGACGGCGCAGCAGATAGATGCTGCGCCCGCCCTGGTAGAAGGAGGCGTACATCAGCGCCGCCGAGGCCAGGGCCAGCGCCGCCAGGGCGGCAAAGA
>JAFRSI010000098.1 GCA_017427645.1 Oscillospiraceae bacterium
CTGCAGGGCGGCGTCTTCCGCGGATGGCTGGCAAAGAAAGAATAAGGAGACGGATCTATGTTTGATTCCATGAAAAATGACAAGGTCAAGATAATTACCCTCATCGGCATGGCCGTCATGATCATCGCGGTCGCGGTCAAGGCGGCCACGGCCTCTGTGATTGCCGCCGCTGCGATCCACATCGTCGGCCTGGCGTGCTTCTTCCTCATCGAGGGCATCGAAAAGACGCCCGATTCCGAATCCGGGCTGAGCTTCAAACGCTTCTTCCCGGATTTGAAAAAGCCGGGAGTGCTTCTCCTTATCCTTTTTATGCTCGTTTTGTCCCCGGCCGAAATGCTTCTGAGCAAGGCAGTGTTTGGCAACGCCTACATAGACCATGTGCTGGGGCGGGTAAATGTGCCTGGTCTTGATCAGCTTCCTCTGCTGCTGTTCAATCAGATCGTTTCTGTTCTCGGAGAAGAGATCGAATTCCGCGCGTTCTTTGTGGGGAAGGGCATGAAGCGCTTTTCGTTCTGGCCGGCAGCTGTTGCCGGGGCTGTGCTCTTTGCCGCAGCGCATTATGCCGCAGGCGCGGCGGGGATCGTTGCGTGGGACCTGGGCGGAATCTTTATCGACGCGATCCTTTTCGCGATCCTGTATCGCAGGACCGGCAACTGCCTGATCAGCTTCATTCCGCATTTCCTCAACAATATGATTGGATTTTTCCTTGTGCCGATTCTGTTCGGGTAAAAAAGCATGAAGAGTAAAAGCCGGTTTCAGACAGTAGTTAATTACTGAGGGAACTGATCGGGAAGACACCGAAAAAGCAGGTAAACACCTTGGCTTCCGGCGACAAGTCGCGCGAGTACGGCCTCAAGGCCGCCCGCTGCGCGCCGCAGTTCAGCAAGCGCTGATCGGTTTTCCCTTCCAGGCACCCGCTTCGGCGGGTGCTTTTTTATTGTGTATTCTTGAAAAAACTGCTTGCACAGTGTTCAAGATGATTGACTTTTCTGCAAAACTGTGAAATAATCTACTTGCTATGTTAAACTGTTAACAATAGAATCCTACCCTAAATGTTGAAAGGAGTTGTTGGCCTCTTGAGCAGATTAGACATCAAGACCCCCAGCCGCGCACAGACCGTGGTGGACAACCTCTATCACGATATGGAGCAGCGCATCTCCGCGAGCCCTCCGGGCCTTTGTCCGGTGGATATTGCGCTGAACTTCCTGCGCCTGTGCCACGCCCAGTCCTGCGGCAAGTGCGTGCCGTGCCGCATCGGCCTGGGCCAGCTGTCCAAGCTGATCGAACAGGTCCTGGACGGCGCTGCTACCATGGAGACGCTGTCCATCATTGAAAAGACGGCCCACTCCATCTACAACACCGCCGACTGCGCTATCGGACGCGACGCCGCCCGCCTGGTGATTGACGGTCTCAACGGCTTCCGCGACGATTACGAGGAGCACATCAAGCACCATCGCTGCCTGTCCAGCCTGCAGCTGCCGGTGCCCTGCGTGACCATGTGCCCCGCCGGCGTGGACGTGCCCGGCTACATGGCCCTGGTGGGCCAGGGCCGCTGCCAGGAGGCCGTACGGCTGATCCGCAAGGACAACCCCTTCCCCATCGCCTGCGCCTACATCTGCGAGCACCCCTGCGAGGCCCGGTGCCGCCGCCGCATGATCGACGACGCCATCAACATCCGCGGCCTGAAGCGCTACGCCGTGGATCACGCCGGGGACGTACCCAATCCCCCCTGCGCTCCCTCCACCGGCAAACGGGTGGCCATCATCGGCGGCGGACCCAGCGGCCTGAGCTGCGCCTACTACCTGTCGCTGATGGGCCACAAGGTCACCGTCTACGAGGAAAGGGCCCAACTGGGCGGCATGCTTCGCTACGGCATCCCCAGCTATCGCTTCCCCCGCGAGCTTCTGGACAAGGAGATCAATTCCATCCTCTCCACCGGCATTGAGGTGCATACCGGCATCACCGTGGGCAAGGACGTGACCTTTGAGGACCTGCAGCACCAGTACGACTGCCTGTACATCGCCATCGGCGCCCACCAGGACAAGAAGACCGGCATCCCCGGCGAGGACAGCAAGAACGTCATCTCCGCCGTGGAGATGCTCCGCGCCATCGGCGACGACCATCTGCCCGACTTCACCGGCAAAAAGGTGGTCGTCATCGGCGGCGGCAACGTGGCCATGGACGTGACCCGCAGCTCCGTCCGCCTGGGTGCGGAGAAGGTGACCTGCGTCTACCGCCGCCGCCTGGATGACATGACCGCTCTGCCCGACGAGGTGGCCGGCGCCATGGCCGAGGGCGTGGAGATGATGACCCTGGCCGCCCCGGTCCGTATCGAGTCCGATGAGAACGGCGTGGCCACGGCCCTGTGGGTCCAGCCGCAGCTGATCGGCGAGGAGGATCCCTCCGGCCGTCCCCGTCCCACCAAGGCCTCGCTGGACGAGGTCCGGATCCCCGCCGACATCATCGTGGCCGCCATCGGCCAGGGCATCGAGATCCAGGGCTTCGAGCAGTCCGGCGTTCCCGTGAAGCGCGGCACCTTCGTGGCCGCCAGCTCCAGCCAGGTGGGCAACATGGACAACGTGTTCGCCGGCGGCGACTGCGTCACCGGTCCCGCCACCGCCATCCGCGCCATTGCCGCGGGCAAGGTGGCCGCCGCCAACATCGACGAGCAGCTGGGCTACCACCACGAGATCACCGTGGATATCGATATCCCGGCGCCCAAGCTGAACAACCGGGCGCCTCACGGCCGTGTCAACACCACCGAGCGCGAGGCCGGTGAGCGCAAGCACGATTTCGAGGGCATCGAGATCGGCCTGACCTGCGAGGGCGCCTGCACCGAGGCGTCCCGCTGCCTGCGCTGCGACCACTTCGGATACGGCATCTTCAAGGGAGGGAGGAGCACAAAATGGTAACGCTGACCATCGACAACAAAACCGTCACCGTGCCCGACGGCACCACCATTCTGGAGGCGGCCCGCTCCAACAGGATCGAGATCCCCACTCTCTGCTATCTGGACAACATCAACGAGATCGGCGCCTGCCGCATCTGCATGGTGGAGGTGGACGGCGAGGAGCGCCTGGTCCCCTCCTGCGACAACGTGGTACGGGAGGGCATGGTGGTCCACACCAACTCGCCCCGCGTCCGTGAGGCCCGCCGGGTGAACCTGCACCTGCTGCTGAGCCAGCACGACGTCCAGTGCACCAAGTGCACCCGCAGCGGCAACTGCAAGCTCCAGCAGCTGTGCAACGACTACAACCTGCTGGGCGAGCACTACATCAAGAACCTGAGCAACACCCCCGACGACCTGAGCAATCCGGTGGTCCGCCTGGAGAACCGCTGCATCAAGTGCATGCGCTGCATCCAGGTCTGCGACAAGGTCCAGAGCATGGGCATCTGGGACGTTATGGGCACCGGCTCCCGCACCACCGTGGGCGTCTCCGGGGCCCGCACCCTGGCCCAGTCCGACTGCACCTTCTGCGGCCAGTGCATCACCCACTGCCCCGTGGGCGGCCTGCAGGAGCGGGACGACACCGGCAAGGTCTTCTCCGCCCTGGCTGATCCCGACAAGATCACCGTGGTGCAGATGGCTCCCGCCGTCCGCGCCGCCTGGGCTGAGTACTACCATCTCTCTCCCAAATATGCCACCGCCGAGCGGATGGTGACCGCGCTGAAAATGCTGGGCTTCGACTACGTGTTCGACACCAACTTCTCCGCCGACCTGACCATCATGGAGGAGGGCAGCGAGTTCATCGACCGCTTTACCCACCGCAACCGCTACACCTGGCCCATGTTCACCAGCTGCTGCCCCGGCTGGGTGCGGTTCCTGAAGGGGCAGTTCCCCTTCTACATCAACAATCTGTCCACCGCCAAGTCCCCTCAGCAGATGTTCGGCGCCGTGGCCAAGAGCTATTTTGCCGAGAAGCTGGGCGTGGATCCCCACAAGATCTTCGTGGTCTCGCTGATGCCCTGCACCGCCAAGAAGGCAGAGTGCGCGCTGCCCACCATGAAGGACGCCTGCGGCGATCCCGACGTGGACGTGGTCCTGACCACCCGCGAGATCGTCCGGATGTTCCGCGGCGAGCAGATCAATCCCGCCATTCTGGAGGAGACGCCCTTTGACAGTCCCCTGGGCACCGGCACCGGCGCCGCCGTCATCTTCGGCTCCACCGGCGGCGTCATGGACGCGGCCCTGCGCAGCGCCTACTTCCTGGTCACCGGCTCCAATCCCGATCCCGACGCTTTCAAGAACGTCCGGGGTATGGACGGCTGGAAGGAGGCCACCTTCAGCATCCCCGGCGCCGGAGACGTGCGGGTGGCGGTGGTCAGCGGCCTGGCCAACACCCGGCGGCTGATGAACGCCCTGGACGAGGGGCGCGTGACTTACGACTTCGTGGAGGTCATGGCCTGTCCCGGCGGCTGCGCCGGCGGCGGCGGCCAGCCCATCCACGACGGCGAGGAGCTGGCTGAGAAGCGCGGCAAGGTCCTCTGGTCCCTGGATAAGAAGGAGACGCTCCGCTTCTCCCACGAGAATCCGGAGATCATCACCCTGTACAAGGAATACCTGCTGGCTCCCCTCGGCAAGCGGTCCCACCATCTGCTGCACACCGACCACAACGCCTGGAAGATGCCGAACGAGAAATAATCCTGCCGCACACCGTCTGAGGCGGCCCGGGAAAACTCCCGGGCCGCCTTCTTTTGCGGTGCTGCGCAGCGGCGCCTGCGCAATTTGCTTTCCCCACGGCTTGACACCGGGCGGATCCTCTGATATACTCTCAGAAGTGTTCCATATGGTACAAAACGGAGGGATATTCGTGGCTGGGAAGGACTTTGCACTGGCAGAGTTGTTTCTGTTTGACGGTACGGCAGAGGCGCTGGCTGACGTGGGCGCGGCGGAGACCGCCGTCTACCGCAAGGGCGATCTGATCTACGACGGCGCCGACTGCCCCCGGGCGCTGGGCGTGCTGCTGCGGGGCAATGCCGAGGCCCTGTCTCCGGCGAGGGAGGCGGCTGTGCTGTCCAGCTTCGGCCCCGGCGCGGTGTTCGGCGCGGCGGCCCTGTTCGGTATGCAGCAGCCCTACGTGAGCAGGATCCGGGCGGTGACCGACTGCACCGTTCGCTTCCTGCCGGAGGCGATGCTGGAGCAGATGTTTCTGCGCCACCCCCGCACGGCATTGAACTACATCGCGTTCCTCTCGTCACGGGTACGGCTTCTCAACGGGAAGATCGCCGTGCTGGAGCAGAACGACGCCGAGGGGCGATTATACCGCTACCTGACGGAGAACTGCGATGAGAACGGACGACTGCCGGCCCGGATGACCATGACCCGCCTGGCCGCCACCCTGAACATGGGCCGCACCAGCCTGTACCGCGCGATGGAGAGTCTGTCAAAGAAAAAACTGATCGTCCGGAAGGACGGAGAAACCGAGGTAATGAAATGATGAAAAAGATCGTAAGCCTGCTGCTGGCACTGACGCTGGCGCTTGCCCTGACCGCCTGCGGCGGGGAAAAGAAACCCGACACGCCCGCGGCTGACCCCGCGGACATCAATCTGTACGTCCTGGCCGGTCCCACCGGCATCGGCGCGGTGAATCTGCGGGCCAGGGCCGAGGCGGGGGAAGCACTGTCCAACCGCTACCACGTGACCATGACCGGCGCCAATGACGAGGTGGTGGCCGCCATCTCCAACGGCCAGGCGGATATCGCCTGCGTGGCCACCAATCTGGCCGCCACGCTGTACAACAAGACGGACGGCGGCGTGCGGGTGCTGGCGGTGAACACCCTGGGCGTACTGTCCATCCTGGCAAACGGCACGGAGTCGCTGGGCTTCATCTCCGATCTGAGGGGAGAGACCATCTACAGTCCCGGCCAGGGCGCCAATCCCGAGTATATCCTGCGCTACGTGCTGGAGGGCAACGGCCTTGACCCCGACAAGGATGTGACCATCCGGTTTGTGGGCGAGGGCAGCGAGCTGCTCACCGTGTGGCAGACCGAGCCGCAGGCGTTCATTATGGCGCCGCAGCCCGTGGCCACCACGCTGCTGATGCAGAACGAGTATGCCGAAAAGATCGTTGACATGACCCAGGCCTGGGATAACATCTCCGGCGGCAGCAGCACCCTGATGATGGGCTGCGTCATCGTCCGCACCGCCTTCCTGGACGAGCATCCCGAGGCTGTCGCCGGCTTCCTGACCGATTACGCCGCCTCCATCGAGGCCGCCCAGACCGATCTGGAGGGCACCGCCGCCCTGTGCGAACAGTACGGCATCATCCCCAAGGCGGCTCTTGCTATGAAGGCCATTCCCCAGTGCGGCCTGACCTTTGTGTCCGGCGCGGAGATGAAGAAGCAGCTGAGCGGCTATCTGACTGTCATGTTTGAGGCCAATCCCAAGAGCGTGGGCGGCAAGCTGCCCGCCGACGACTTCTACTATGGCGCCTAAGCGGTGGCATACCGCCGCCGCCGTGGTCTTCTGGGTCGCGGTGTGGCAGTTGGGCGCCATGCTGGTCAACCGCCATCTGCTGCTCCCCGTCCCCACGCCGACGGCTACGCTGAGCGCTCTGTGGCGGCTGGGCGGCACAGCTGCCTTCTGGCAGGCGGTGGGCGCCTCTGCCCTGCGGATCTGTCTGGGATTCGCCGCGGCGGTGGCCCTGGGCACGGCGGGCGCCATAGCGTCGGAGCGCTGGGGGCTGTTCCGTGCGGCGTCGGATCCGCTGCTGCGCCTCGTCCGCGCCATGCCGGTGGCATCCGTGACCATCCTGGTGTTCCTGTGGCTGCCCCGGGAGCGGATCCCCGGCTTTATCTCCTTCCTCACGGTGTTCCCCATCGTGTGGAGCAACGTGGCCGGCGGGATCCGGCATGCCGACCGAAATCTGGTGGAGATGGCCGCCGTCTTCGGCATGGGCCGCCTGGAGATCCTGCGCCGGATCACACTGCCGGAGATCCGGCCCTACTTCACCGCGGCCGTTGCCACGGGCCTGGGCTTTGCCTGGAAATCCGGCGTGGCGGCGGAGATCATCTGCCGCACCGATCTGTCGCTGGGCAATATGCTGTGGAGCGGAAAGAGCGCCGTGGCATACGACGAAGTGTTTGCCCTGACGCTGGTGATCGTGGTGTGGAGCGTGCTGCTGGAAAACGGCGCCCGCGCCCTGCTGAAAGGAGGCCGCCGTGATCCGGTTTGAGAACGTGACCTTCGGCTACCGGGGCAGGCGGCCCGTTTTGGAAAACTTTGATCTGCTGCTCCGCCCCGGTGAGCGGCTGTGCCTGTTCGGCCCGTCCGGCCGGGGCAAGACCACCGTGCTGCGGCTGCTGATGGGACTGGAAAAGCCCCGCCGGGGCCGGATCACCGGCACAGAGGGGCTGCGCTTCTCCGCTGTTTTTCAGGACGACCGACTGATCGACAGCCGGACCGTGTTGGAAAACGCGGCCCTTTTCGCCCCGGAATCTGCCGCCCGGGAGACGCTGGAGCGGCTGGGCCTGGGCGACGTGCTGGACAGCCTGCCCGGCGAGCTCTCCGGCGGACAGCGGCGGCGGGCCGCTCTGGGCCGCGCGCTGGCCCATCCCTTCGACGTGCTGGTGCTGGACGAGGCCCTGACGGGTCTGGACGAGGCCGCCGTGAAGAATTGTCTTGCACAGATCGACGAGGCCGCCCGGGGGAAAATCCTGGTCATGGCCACCCACGATCTGGCTCACGCCCATGCGCTCCGCGCCTCGGTGACGGAGCTGTAGACGACTTGCAGCACCCGCTTCGGCGGGTGCTTTTTTTTGCGGCGGGCGCTTTCTCCGCGCGGCTTCCCGGCGTGTCAAGGGCCCTCTGCGGATTATTGCGTCGGAAATGGGCGGCACGCCTTGAAAAATGCGATTTTCAGTGATATAATTCCCCTTACGACTTTAATATCGATCACCGGCGGCCGTACAGCCGAAAAGGGCTGCGGTCGCCCGGAGACATATAAGAAAATGGAGATCCATCATGGGAAGAATCATAGAATCAGATATCCCGAGAATTCTGGAGCTGCTGAAGAATACCGTGGGCAGCAGCGCCTGCCGGTCCATCGCGCGCATGGGCGGACTGACCAACCACACGTATCACACGGTGCTGGAGGACGGCCGGGAGTACGTGGTCCGCATCCCCGGCGACGGCACCGAGGAGATGATCAACCGAGGCGATGAAAAGGTCAGCACCGCGCTGGCCTGCAGGCTGGGCATCGACGCGCAGATGCTGTACTTCGGCGACGACGGCTCCAAGGTGACGGAGTACATCCCCCACGCGGTGACCATGTCGGCAGCGGCCTTCCACGACGAAGCGCGGGTGGCGCAGGCGGCGGAGATCTACCGCCGGATCCACAGCTGCGGCGAGGATACCGGCGTGCCCTTCGAGGTCTTTGACATGGCGGCCAGCTACGAGAAGATCATCCGGGACCTGAACGTGTCCATGCCGGGGGATTACGAGGAGCAGAAGGCAAAGATCATGGCCATCAAGGCGCAGGTGGACCGGGAGATCCGCCCGGCAAAGGTGCCCTGCCACAACGACCCCCTCTGCGAGAACTGGGTACTGGGCGACGGGCGGCTGTATCTCATCGACTGGGAGTACGCCGGCATGAACGACGGGATGTGGGACCTCTCCGACATCTCCATCGAGGCCGGCTTCGACCAGCACTGGGATCGCCTGCTGCTGACGGCTTACCTGGGACACGAGCCCACGGCGGCGGAAAACCGGCATTTCTTCGCCAACAAGATCTACGTGGACTACCTGTGGACCCTCTGGGCCAAGACCCGCGTGCCCTTCGACGGCCAGCCCATGGAGGATTGGGCAAACGAGCGGTACCAGCGGATGCTGGGAAACCTTGCCGTGTTTGAGAAGCTTTGAGGGCGTCCGCTCGACGCCCTGTGTTGACAGAGGAACGTAAATGAATGAACTGATACTCGGGACGCTGCTGCAGGCGGCGGCGCACGGGCTGTCCGGCTGGATCGCAGCCGTTCCGGCAGCCGTCGTGCTGCTGCTCCAGACGGCGTCCGAGGAGCTGATATTCCGCGGGGCCCTGCTGAAAGCACTGAGCGGCCGGTCCCGCACGGCAAGGGTCCTTGCGTCGGCGGGGGCCTTTGCTTTGCTGCACCTTTTCAACCTCTCCGCCGGCTATGAGGCGGGCTTTGTCTGCGTGCAGACGGGTGCGGCCTTCGTTTTCGGCGCCGCCTTCGCGGTCATGGCCCTGAAAACCGGAAGCGTGATCCCGGGGCTGATCTGCCACTATCTGATCGACGCGGCAGGCGGTGAGTTTGCCTCCGGGGCCTTCCTGCTGTATATCGACCCGGGTACGGGCAGCATGCTGTTCACCCTGCTCCTGGGCCTGATCGGCGCATCGGTTTACGGCATCCGGGCGGCCGCCATGAAGCTGCGCCTGAAGATGATAGGCGCGGGCAAGGCGGATCCCAACAAGGCGCCTTTCGTGATCTTTTCGGACAACAAGCGGTATTGGAGCGTTTTTGCCCCGGTGGTCCGGGAGCTGTCCGCCCGCGGGAAAACGGTGCTGTATCTGACGGCCTCCCGGGACGACCCCGCATTCTCCTGCGGCATCGAGGGGCTGACGGCGGAATTCACCGGCGAGGGGAACAAGATGTTCGGGCGGCTGAACAATCTGAACGCCGCCGTCGTCCTGTCCACTACCCCCGGTCTGGAGGTCTACCAGTGGAAGCGCTCGCCCAAGGTCAACTGGTACGTCCACCTCCCCCACGCCGCCAGCGAGATCAGCCTGTACCGGATGTTCGGCATCGACTACTACGACGCGATCCTGCTGTCCGGCCAGTACCAGGCGGAGGACGTCCGGGCGCTGGAGGCCCTGCGGGACCTCCCCGCCAAGGAGATCCGGATGGTGGGCATCCCCTACATGGACGAGATGGCGAAGAAGGCGCAGAAGCTCTCCGCCGAAAGCGACACAGCCGCTCCCTCGGAGCGGACGGTCCTCCTGGCTCCCTCCTGGGGCAGCAGCGCCATTCTGGCCGTGTACGGAGAGAAGATCATCGACGTGCTGCTGCAGACGGGCTATCACGTGATCGTACGGCCCCATCCCCAGTCCTTCACGGCGGAGAAGGCGCTGCTGGACGAGCTGATGCGGAAATATCCCAACTCCGACCGGCTGGAGTGGAACCGGGACCTGGACAACTCCGCCGTCCTGAAACGCGCCGACATCATGGTGTCGGACTTCTCCGGCGTCATCTTTGAGTTTGCCTTGATCTACAACAAGCCGGTGATCTATACGGATCCCGATTTTGACCTCTCCCCCTACGACGCCTGGTGGCTGAACAAGCCCCTCTGGACCGCCTCGGCCCTGCCGCGGCTGGGCCAGCGCCTGACGGAGGAGAATATGCCGCGGCTGAAGGAGCTGATCGACCAGTGCCTGACGGATCCCCGCTTTGCCCGGGGCCGTGAGGAGGTCAAGGCCGAAACCTGGCTGTATCCGGGGGAGGGCGCCCGGCGCGCGGCGGATTATCTGGTGGAAAAATACGACGCCCTCGTCCGGAAGGAGGGTGAGGAGAAATGACGTTCGGATCCATGCTGGGCACCTTCCTCATCGGGCCGCTGAAATTCGTCTTTGAAATCATATTCCAGCTCGTCTACGAATGGGTACAGGATCCGGGCCTGTGCATCATTGCCCTGAGCCTGGCCATGAACTTCCTGGTGCTCCCCCTGTATCGCCGGGCCGACGCCGTGCAGGAACAGGCCCGGGACCGGGAGGCGGCGCTGGCGCCGGGCGTGGCCCACATCAAAAAGACGTTCTCTGGCAACGAGCGGATGATGATGCTCCAGACCTATTACCGGCAGAACCGCTACTTGCCGCTGAATGCGTTCAGCGGCTCGGTGTCCCTGCTGCTGGAGATCCCCTTCTTCATGGCGGCGTATCAGTTCCTGTCCAACCTGCCGCTGCTGAACGGGACAGCCTTCTGGATGATCCGGGATCTCGGCGCGCCGGACCGCCTGCTCTCCCTGGGCTCCCTCCCGGTCAACGTCCTGCCGATCCTGATGACGCTGATCAACTTTGCCTCGGCGGCCATCTATCTGAAGGGCTTTCCGCTGAAGACGAAGATCCGCACCTACGCCATCGCGGTGGCCTTTCTGGTCCTGCTCTACAACTCGCCGGCGGGTCTCGTCTTCTACTGGACACTGAACAATGTGTTTTCCCTTCTGAAAAACATTGTGACGTATTACGTTCTGCCGCGGATCAGGGCAGAACGGGCAAAGTCCGGGAAGCCGGCTGAAAAGAAGGCCGGCAGGCAGAAAACGCGCCCCCTCCCGCAGCCGGACGGAAAGCTGTTCTTCCTGGCAGCCGCCTTTCTGACGGTCCTGGTGGGCGCCTTCATCCCCTCCGTCTTCATCTCGGCGTCGCCCCAGGAATACGTGGATCTGACCCACTATTTCAGCCCTCTGTGGTACAACGTCAGCGCTCTGCTGCTGGCCGCCGGTTTCTTCCTGCTGTGGTTCGGCGTGTTTTACTGGCTGGCAAGCCCCAGGGGCAAGGTGATCTTTGAGCGGATCCTGGTCATCTGCGCCATCCTGGGCGCCGTCAACTATATGTTCTTCGGCACCAATCTGGGCATCCTGTCGGCCTCCCTCCGCTACGCCGGCGGCGTCTCCTTCCTGGCAAAGGAGCGGATCCTCAACGGTGTCGTCTTTGTCGGCGCCATCCTGCTGGTCCTGCTGCTGGCCAAGAAGCTGCAGAAGGTCTTTCCCTACCTACTGACCATCAGCCTGGCGGCGCTTCTGGTCATGACCGGCATCAATACCGCTTCCACGCGGCGCGCTTTGAAGGACCTGGATCCCCGGGAGGCCGTCCCGGAGGCGCATTTCACCATCAGCCGCGAAGGGAAAAACGTGGTGGTGCTGTTCCTGGACCGGGCCATGGGGGAATACGTCCCCTATCTCCTGCAGGAAAAACCGGAGCTGACCGAGATCTTCGACGGGTTTACCTGGTATTCCAACACCATCTCCTTCGGCGGGCATACCAACATGTGCGCCCCCGCGCTGATGGGCGGTTATGAGTACACTCCCGTGGAGCTGAACAAACGGGACACGGAGCGGCTGCTGGATAAGCACAACGAGGCCCTCAAGGTGCTGCCCGTGCTCTTTATGAACAACGGCTACGGGGTCACGGTCTGCGACGCCCCCTACGCCAATTACAAGTGGATCCCGGATCTCTCCATCTACGACGAATATCCCTCCATCCGCAAATTCATCACCAAAGGCGCCTTCAGCAGCGAGGATGATAAGGACAGCGCGATCCGCAACAACCTGCGGAACTTCTTCGCCTTCTCCTGGATGAAGACCCTGCCCCTGGAGCTCCAGCCCGTGGTCTACGACAGCGGAAGCTATCTGATCGCCGGCAGCCAGAACGGATCCGTCGCCCAGATCCGCACCGGCCTTTCCAGGTCCCACGGCATGGATCAGGGCTTCCTGGACCCCTTCAACGTCCTGAGGAACCTCTCCCATATCACAAAGATCGAGGACGGCGGAACGGGTCAGTACCTCTTTTTCTACAACGACGCCCCCCACGAGCCCATGATGCTGCAGGAGCCGGACTATCTGCCGGCGCTGACGGTGGACAACTCGACGTACGACGAGGCCCACCGGCATCGCTTCACGGCAAACGGCAAGACCCTGATCGTGGAAAACGGATCGCAGATGATCCACTATCAGGCCAATATGGCCTCCCTGCTGCAGATCGGCAGCTGGCTCCAGTATCTGCGCGACAACGGCGTCTACGACAACACCCGGATCATCATCGTCTCCGATCACGGCTACTACCTGGGCCAGAATCCGGACCGGGAGTTTACCCGCAGGGGCAAGGTCATCGATACGGAGAGCTACTATCCGCTGCTGATGGTGAAGGATTTCAACGCCCGGGGCTTCCGAACCTCGGATGAATTCATGACCAACGCGGACGTGCCCGCCCTGGCGGTGGAGGGCGTGATCGCAGACCCCGTGAATCCGTTTACCGGCAAGCGGATCACCACAGAGGAAAAGACCGCCCACGATCAGTACATCATGACGTCCCGGGAGTGGCACGTAAACGACAGGGACACCGTCTTCGCGCCCTCCGGCTGGGCCATCATCCGCGATGATATCAACGCCCGCCAGAACTGGCGCTTCATCGACCAGGAAACCGTGCTCAAGGAGTATCCGGAGCCGTAACGCCCGCCGCAGGCGGAGAATCATTCCAGGAGGAACCATATGAGCTGCACTGTGGACAACGCGATCATTATGTGCGCCGGCACCTCCAGCCGTTTTGCGCCCCTCTCCTACGAAAAGCCCAAGGCGCTGACGGTCCTGAAGGGTGAGGTCCTTCTGGAGCGCCAGATCCGGCAGCTGCAGGAGGCGGGCGTCCCGGAGATCATTCTGGTGCTGGGCTACAAGAAGGAGCAGTTTGCCTATCTGAAGGAGAAATACGGCGTGACGCTGGTGGAGAATACGGAATATCTCACCCGGAACAACAACTCCAGCATCTGGGCGGCCCGCGGCTATCTGAAAAACAGCTACGTCTGCTCTGCCGACAATTATTTTACCGCGAACCCCTTTGAGCGGGAGGTGGATTGCTCCTATTACGCCGCCGTCTACGCCGACGGGCCCACCGGGGAATGGTGTCTCACCGAGGACGCCGACGGATATATCGACTCCGTGACCATCGGAGGGAGCAACGCCTGGTACATGCTGGGCCACACTTTCTGGTCCCGGGAGTTCAGCAGGAAATTTCTGGAGATCCTGACCCGGATCTACGACCTTCCGGAGACGGCGGACCTCCTCTGGGAGGGCATCTACATGCGCCACCTGGATCAACTGAAAATGAAGATCCGCCGCTACGGCGCAGATGCGATCTATGAATTTGACTCCCTGGACGAGCTGCGGCAGTTCGACGAGAGCTACGTCACCGACACCCGCTCGGCGATTTTGAAGGAGATCGCGGCGCGTCTCTCGGTGGCGGAGGCCGATCTCACGGACATCCGGGCCGTCAAGGACGGCGTCACAGCCGCCGGCTTCACCTTCCTCGCCCGGGGAAAGCCGTACCGCTACCTGTACGAGGGCGGAGAATTGGATGGGCTGTATGAAGTATGAGCTGACACTGCGGGAGCTGCGCCGCTTCCTTCTCTATAAGCAGGGGCTCCTGGGCGACTACCGCTTTGCGGGGAAGGACGGCGCCCTGGCCTATATCCGGCAGGCCGGGTGCATCCAGTACGACCCCATCGACATCTGCGGACGCAACGCGGAGCTGACGCTGCACTCGCGCGTCAAGGGCGTGAAAAAGGAGGATCTCTACGATCTCCTGTACCGCGACCACGCTCTGGTGGACTATACCGACAAGGAGCAATCCATTCTCCCGGCGGAGGACTGGCCGTATCTGGAGCGGTGGCGGGAAACCGCCCGCCGCAGCGGTCAACGCTTTGCGGGCGTCGCCGAGCTGACCGATCAGGCGCTGGCCTACATTGCCGAGCACGGGGCCGTCAGCGCCGACGAGCTGCCCATCCAGGGCGCCATCCGGTGGAATTCCGCCATCCATTGGAGCGGCAACTGGCACGGCGAGTCCAAGGCGGCCCGGTCCGTTCTGGAACAGCTCTACTCCGAGGGCCGGCTGATCATTCACCACCGGGTCGGGACCCGGCGGTACTACGACCTGGCGGAGCGCCATATCCCGCAGGAGATCCTGCGCGCGCCGGACCCCAACCGGGAGACGGCGGAGCATATCAAATGGGGGATCTGCCGCCGGATCGGGGCCATGGGCGTGTTGTGGGACCGGCGCTCCGACTCCCTGCTGGGCATATGGGGGATGGACACCCCGCAGCGCCGCAGAGCCTTTGCAGAGCTGGCGGAGGCGGAGACCATCCTGCCGCTGGAGGCCCGGGAAACAGGCGAAATCTTCTATATGCTGGCGTCGGACGTCCCCCTGCTGGACGCGGCCCTCTCCGCCCGGACGCTGAAAAGGCGCTGTGAGTTCATCGCCCCGCTGGACCCGCTGCTGTGGGACCGGAACATGGTGGAGGCTATCTTCGGCTTCCGCTACCGGTGGGAGATCTACACCCCCGCCGCCAAGCGGCAATACGGCTACTACGTCCTGCCCATGATCTGGGGCGACGGCTTTGCCGGCCGGGTGGAGGCCGCAGCGGACAGGTCCAACGGGGTGCTGCGGGTCAAAAACGTCTGGCTGGAGCCGGGCGTCCCCATGACCAGGCTCCTGGCGGACAAGACGGACGGCGCCTTCCGGCGCCTGGCCCGCTTCAACCGGTGCCGCTCCGTGGAGCGGACGGACACGGTCTGATCCGCGGAACACGGCATCCTCTCTGCCGCAAACGCGCTTCCCCACAGGCACCCACGGACGTGGGTGCTTGTTTTTTTCGCCGTTTCGGGGTAAACTCATAAAAAAGATCGCTCTTTTTGAAAAATCCCCCTGCGTCAGGTATTGCTCGTGACGCTGCGTCATGAAGTATACTGACGGCGAAAGGAGGTAAAAGCTATGTCAAAGTATACGACGGGAGAGCTGGCCAAGCTCTGCGGCGTCACGGTCCGCACGGTCCAGTACTACGATACCCGGGGCATCCTCGTGCCGTCGGAGCTCTCCGAGGGCGGCAGACGGCTCTATTCCGAAGAAGACGTCAGGCGGATGAAGATCATCTGTTTTCTGCGGGAGCTGGATCTTCCCATCGACGCCATCTCCCAGATCCTGAAGGAAGAGCATCCCGAGAAGGTGATCTCGCTGCTGGTCGAGCAGCAGGAGGCCGCTCTTTCGGAGGAGATCTCCGAGAAGCGGGAAAAGCTGGAAAAGCTCCGGGAGCTGAAAAGCGGGCTGAAAAGCAGCACCAGCTTCTCTCTCGAAACCATCGGTGACATAGCCGTCATTATGGAGGGCAAGAAGAAACTGAAAAAAATGCGCTGGATGATGATCCTGACCGGACTCCCGGTCACGGCGCTGCAGTGGTTTTCCATCATTTTCTGGATCGTCAAGGGCATCTGGTGGCCGTTCCTCGTCTGGGTGCTGGTGGCCGTTCCCTGGGGCATACTGGTCAGCCGTTACTACTTCCGCCACGTAAAATACATCTGCCCGGAATGCCACGAGGTATTCAAGCCCACTCTGATGGAGGCCTTCTGGGCGAATCATACCCCTGCAGCCCGCAAGCTGACCTGCACCGCGTGCGGTCACAAGGGCTTCTGCGTGGAGGTCTGGGGAGGTGACGGGGAATGAAAGAGTTTGAGAATATCGTCATCGGCCCAAGCGCCGTTCCGTCCCTGGTCATTACGGTCCTTTTGATGATCGCGATCCCCGTCATCTTCTTCATCTGCTGGCGCAGGAAGCACAGAGCGCAGACAAATATCCGTTATCTGATCGCGGGAGCCGTCGGATTTCTTGTTTCCGCCCGGATGCTGGAGCTGGGCGTGCATTATTTCTGCATCATGGCGGATAATCCCGTTTCCCGGTTCATTAACGGCAGTACGGCCGCCTATGTGCTTTACGGGACCGTCATGGCGGGCGTTTTTGAGGAGTGCGGACGGCATATCGTGCTGAAGTACATCATGAAAAAGAACCGCACCCGTGAAAACGCGGTCCTGTACGGCATCGGTCACGGGGGGATCGAGATCCTTGCCGTCCTTCTGCCCAGCATGATCACCTGTCTCGCCGTCGCGGTGCTGTTCTCTCAGGGAGACGCGGAAAGCGCGCTCAGCTCCCTGAAGATCACGGAGGAGACCGCGGCCGCCGCGCTTCCCACCGTTCAGGCGGCGGCTGCGTTTGATTACGGGATGATGGCCATGAACGTCATGGAGCGTCTGCTGGCGATGCTCCTGCATATCGGGCTGACGGTCATCGTTTATTACGGCGTCGTCAGGGCAAGGAAAGCTTATCTGCCCATGGCGATCGTACTGCATATGCTGGCAGATACCTTCCCCGCGCTGTACCAGAGAGGCGCCCTTCCCCTGTGGGCAGTCGAGGTATGGGGTGCCGTATGGACTGCCGTGATCGCGGTCATCGCCGTGAAGCTTTACGGGAAAATGCGCGCGGCGACTTCGTCCGAAAGCGCTTCATGAAGAGGCTGCCTTCCCATGCTGTTTCTGCGCGGAAGAGGAAAAGACAGGCACCGCTGTTTGAGCGGTGCCTGTCTTCTGTTGTTTTGACAATCTCTGACGCCAGTGAACGCTTGGCGAATCAGGACGGGTGATAGCCCATGGCCTCGATCTGCTTCTTGCTGACCATGGAGGACAAACCGTACAGTACGGACACCACCACCATCAGAATGGTGAAGACGATCCACGCCACCTTGTAGGCGCCTGTGATGTCGAAGATCAGGGCAGCCACCGTGGGGCCGATGATCTGGCCCACGTTGCCAGCCATATTCATCCATCCGCTGAGAACGCCGTATTCCTTATCGCCGAAGTTGCGGGCGGTGATCAGGAACGGAATGGTGGAGGGCAGGGCGCCGCCGATGAGATACAGCGGAATCAGAATCTTGGAGAAGACCATATTCCCGGTGGAGAGGGCCATGCACAGGAAAACGCCTGCGTAGAACAGCGGGGTAATCACCGCCATCCGCTTGATATGGATAATATCGGACAGCACGCCCACCAGGAACTTGCCCAGAATCATGGTGCCCAGGGCGCTGGCATACAGCGTGGCAGCCAGGTTGCTGTCGCCGGTGACCTCGGTGAAGTGGGCCACAAACTGGGCGCTGAACGCAGCGGCGCCGATCATGGTGATCATGCCGGCAAACCACTGCAGCCACCACCGGCCGGTCTTCAGCGCCTGGGCGCCGGTGATGCCGGTCTTCTGAGTGGACACGCCGCCTGCCGCAGCGACCTCCTCGGGCGAGGGATCGCCGATACGGGTTTCAAAGCCCTTGTCGGCGGGCATGCTCACTACCAGCAGCAGGGCAATGGGGATCATGATGGCGTTGACGCCGGCCATGGCCAGATAAGCGCTGCGCCAGCCGCTGTTGACGATGACGGAGTTGATCAGCTTGACCCACACCAGCGCACCGGCGCCGGAGCCCAGCATGGCAATGGACAGAGCCGTACCCTTGACCTTGGGGCCGAACCAGTTGCCCACCATGATGGTAGCAGGCAGGTTGGTGGCGCCGGACCAGCCGAAGCCCTGAATGCCCGCCAGCAAATAGAGCTGCCACAAGGCGGTGGCGCGGCTCATCAGCAGGTAGCAGATAGAGGTCAGGACCACACAGCCTGTCAGCACGAATTTGATGGGAAACTTCTTATAGAGCTTGCCGATAAACATGGAGCCGATCAGCATGGTGACGGTCATGATCGTGTTGGTCTGGATATAGGCCGTTCTGGTCACACCCAGTTCCTCGCAGATAGGGTTATAGAACAGAGATTGGCAGTTTACCTTGATGACATAGCAGATAAACATGGACATGAAGCCGCACAGCAGCATGACCCATCCGTAATAGAATCTGCCATCCACTTTCAGTGAAAGCTTTTTCACAAACAACACTCTCCTTCATTTAATATTATGAAACTACCAAAGGATAACACACGGGTACAAACAGCAAAATACCGGTATACATTACCAAGGTCGGCAATACGCCGTATTTTACGTAGTCGGAAAACTCATAGCCGGCCACCTGCGTCATGGTGATCTGAGAGGCAGCCAGCGGTGTGCAGCAGGCAATACTGGCGGCCAGGGTAATCCCCACACAAAAAGGCATATACGCCAGGCCAAATGCTGTACACAGCGACAAGCCAATGGGCATTGCGATGACAATGGCAGTGGAGTTGGTGATAAACTGGCTCAGCAGCAGCGTAAATGCCACGATGATGGCAAAAATCGCCATGGGGCTGGTGATATGGCCCAAGACCGCCTGGACCCCTTTGCTGAGCAGCTCACCCGAGCCGCCGTCCGTTACACTCTGAGCCAGGCCCAGACAGGCAGCCAGGAACACCACCGTTTCCCAGTGGAGTTTGTGGCGCACATCATCCACCGAGCAGCAACCGGTAATCAAACACAGCAAGGCTGTCAGGATGGCGGTCTGCGTAACGGGTATGATCTCTGTGATATACAGGATGATCATGCCGATCAGCAGGATGCACATCACCGTCTTCTTTCCCTTTCCGGCAGTCTTGTCCTCCGTCAGGCTCTCCTCGCTCTCCATGCTGTTCTCCGTCCGGTCTCCCCAGATGCGGTTGCCCTGACGGTAACCAAACAGCATCAGATACGTCATATACAGCACCAGGATTCCCATTGCCGGAGCTGTCAGCGTCCACATACCCATCTGCTGACCTACCAGCTCCAGCAGCATGGCATTGGCTGTGAGCTGCGGCGTACAGCCCACCAGGGTGCTCATGCCGCCGATCATGGTGGCACAAGTGATGGGAAGCAGCAGATTGCGCCGCTTCATGCCTCCTGACTCCCCTACGCTGTTGACGATGGGAATAAAGGTGGCGACAATGGCCGTGTTGGCGCAAAACATGGAAAGCCCCGCACAGATGAGACAGCTGCAAAACAGGAATCGCCGCTCACTGCCGTGAGCAAGCCTGATCGCCGTGCGGCCGATCATCTGTGCAACGCCGGTACGAAACAGGGCGATGCCCACGATCATGGCGCTGGCCATCAGAAGCACGATGCTGTTTCCAAATCCGGAAAACGCCGTGGAGAAGGGAACAACTCCCAGCAGAACCATCAGGATGCACCCCAGGCAACCGGTCACACACAGGGGCAGCAGATTCGTGAGGAATAAGACCACGCATAGCCCCAGAATCAGAAGCCCCAGGACGGCAGGGCTCACCATAACGGTTACTTAAACGATGGTCCAGCCGCCATCCACCAGCAGCAGTTGGCCTGTCACATAGCTGGAGGCGTCAGAGGCGAGAAACAGCATGGCACCGTTGAGTTCGCCGGGCTGGCCGCGGCGGCCCATGGGCACACCATTGCGAATACCGGCTTCATAGGCCTCGTTGGCCACCTTGGCCGACATCTCGCTGGCAAAATAGCCGGGACCCAGCACATTGACGGTAATGCCGCTCTTTGCCCACTCGGCAGCCAGTGCCTTAGACATCATCAAAACAGCGCCCTTTGCGGTGGAATAGCCGGAGCGCGGCACACCGTTCATGGTCACCTGACAATGGAACGAACCGATATTTACGATCTTTCCGTATCCCTGCTTCAGCATGAAGCGGCCTACCTCACGGCAGAAGAAGAACACGCCGTTCACATTGGTCTGCATCGTCTTTTCCCAGGTCTCGTCGTCGCAGTCCACAGCAGGTGTGGCAAAGCCGGCAGCGGCGTTATTAATGAGAATATCAATGCTCCCTAACTCTGCTGCAGCTGTTTCTGCCGCCCGGCGGATCTGGGCGGTATCCGTTACATCGCAGGGCAGTACCACGCAGCGGACGCCCATTGCTTCGATCTCACCCTTCAGCTCCTCCAGCCTCTCCACGCGTCGGGCGGCGATAGCTACATTGGCACCCTGCTCGGCCAGGCACAGCGCGAACTGTTTGCCCAGTCCCGAGGACGCGCCGGTTACGATTGCATTCTTTCCCTTCACGTCAAAATAGTTTTTCATGTACGGCACCTCTTTTATTTTTTTCGCACAGCACCTTGCTACTGTGTTGTTATTTATTGTACGCCTAATTGTTGGAAAAATCAAGTGTTTAGCATTTAACTAACTACCTTTCGCCTCTCTGCCGTGCAAGACGCCTCCAGGGGATGAGATCAGTTTCCTCCAGCGTTTGTATGTAAGATTGTTTATTTCTTGACAATCTTTCCGTCCTGTGCTACGATACTGCAGGCAGCAAATCCTGTCCGCAATATTCTGCACCGCAAAGAAAGGAAGCAACCATGGATCTGAAACTGAAAGACAAGGTAGTTCTGGTTACCGGAGGCACCGGCGGCATCGGCACCGCCATTGTAAAGGCATTTCTGGGCGAGGGCGCCAAGGTGGCGTTTTCCTCCACCAGCCAGAAGAAGATCGACGACCTGATCCCCACGCTGAACGCGGCCGAGGGCCAGGTGGCCGGCTTCGTCGCCGACCTGAACAAGGAAGAGGACATCAAGAACCTGGTGGAGAACGCCAAGGCCCACTTCGGCACCCTGGACGTCATCATCCCCAACGCCGGCTACGAGGGCAAGGCTCACCCCGTGCAGGACATGACCCTGGAGCTGTTTGAGCAGACCTATATGCTCAACGTGTTCTCCGTCATGCTGACCCTGAAGTACGCCGCTCCCACCCTGATCGAGAAGAAATCCGGCGCCGTGGTGGTCATCGCCTCCGCCGCCGCTTACGAGCCCACCGCAGGCAACAGCGCCTACGTTTCCTCCAAGTACGCCGTGGCCGGTCTGACCAAGTGCATCGCCCTGGAGCTGGGCCCCATGGGCATCCATGTGAACTATATCTGCCCCGGCCCCGTGGACACCCCCATGATGCTGCGCATCGAGAAGGACTTCTTCGGCGACACCATGACCCACGAGGAGGCCATGGCCATGCTGGCCGGCACCTACGCCATGGACAAGCGCTACGCCAAGCCCGAGGAGGTCGCCAACGCCGCCCTGTACCTGGCCTCCGAGGTCTCCGCTCATACCGCCGGTATGGCCATGCACGTCGACTCCAAGGTCTCTGCCGCCAGCTGAGCCGTCTGCCTGCCGCGTTGATACCACAATAAAACACCGCATCGCTGTTGGAAGCGATGCGGTGTTTTATTGTCCGTCAGGCCGTCAGTCCCGGCGCAGGAAGTAGCGGATGAACACCACGCCCAGCAGGGCCGCGATAGCCATGTAGACGTAGACCACACCCAGCTCGGCGGTGCCCTTCCCGCCGCTCCAGTTCTGGGGGACGTTCCCGTCCCGGTACTGATCCGTCACGTCGCTGCCGTCCTTGTCCAGAATCGCTTCCGTCCAAATACTCCTCAAGTATCCGACTTCCTCGCCGACCTCCGCTATCTCGTTCAGTTCCGCAGCGGAATAGAATCGCATGAAGTCCGGCTCCGGCACGGCGATGGTGGCCTCATAGTGCGGCGTCGGCCCGCTCCCCGTGGGGGAGACGTAACTCATCTCTACGCGCACGGCGTAGATCTCACGGCAGCCGTCCCCTACCATGACGTACTGCCACTCGCCTTTCCGGATCATAACCTCATCCCAGAATACGCCCGCCGTGTAGGGAAAGGGATCTTTACTTGCACGAATGGGGCGGTACTTGCCGTTGATGCCGCGGCGGAGAGTCATGACGCCGTGGACGTGATCTTCGTCTTCGGCGGCGTAGGCGATATAGAGGCTGCTCCCCTGCTCCGCATAGGCCACCACCCGCAGGGGCGTCCCCGGGGCCACGTGGATATACATGGCGTCTTTGTCGTCGGGCACGTAGTCCTCCACCGCCGCCAGGCGGCCGGCCTCGGTGTTGGCATAGTGAAATTCCCGGTCGTACAGCCACCACATGCAGAGGAGGGCCAGCAGCAGCGCCATCAGCGCCGCCAGCAGCCGCGTCCGCTTCACCTGCCGGAGGAAGCGCAGCGCACGCTTGGGCGCCTTTTCCACCGGCACCTGGGCCCCCATCTGGGCGGCCAGGGCGCTGCACGCCTCGCAGCCCGCCAGGTGGGCTTTGACCTGCTCCGCCGTCTCCGGCTCCGTCAGATCCTCCAGATACGAGGGCAGCAGATCCCGCACCACGCAGCAATCCAGCTTCTTCTCACTCATGTTCCGCACCTCCCATCAGCTTTGCCAGCTCCGTCTTTCCCCGGTAGAAGCGCACCCGGGCCCAGGCCTCGGTCCGGCCCATGATCTCGCCGATCTCCCGGAAGGAGAACTCGCCTGCCAGGCGCAGGTGGATGACCTCCCGGGTGTCCGGGTCCAGCTTCTGCATGGCCCGGTACAGGGCGATCCGCCGGTCCTGCCGCTCCACTTCGCCCGCCGGATCGTCCGGCGCCTGCAGCTCCGCGGGGAGCTCCTCGGCGGATACGGTCCGCCTGCGGCGGTCCAGCTCCCGCAGCCAGAGATTCCTGGCGATGGCGCACAGCCACGTGCGCACGGAGCAGTCCCCCCGGAAGGAGCCCTGGGACCGGAGCGCCTGGTAAAAGGTCTCCTGGGTCAGCTCCTCCGCCGTGTCGGCGTCGGAGCAGAGAGAGAAGAGAAAACGGTACACGCCCTGGGCGTGCTGCTCGTACAATCCTTCGCCCCACAGCGCCATGGCGTCCCCCTCCTCTCTGCGCTTTCTGTCAATTGGTGCGTCCCGCCGACCGTTCGTTACAGGAAAATGCGAAAAAACTCTATATGTCGGCCTGTTATTCCGTCCGGATCAGCTCCGCCAGGGTCTTGCTGCGGAAGAAGTCCCGCACCAGGCGGTCGTATTCCGCCCACATGGGCAGCGTCCGGCACTCCCCGGCCCGGGGACAGGTCTCGGCCCCCTTCTCCAGGCAGGCCACCGCCGCCATGGAGCCCTCCGTCAGCTCCAGGATCTCGCCCACGGAGTAGTCCTCCGGCCTGCGGCACAGGCGGTAGCCGCCGCCCCGACCGCTGGCGCCCTCCACCAGACCGCCGCCCACCAGCTCCTTCACGATGATCTCCAGATATTTCTTGGAGACGCCCTGGCGCTCCGCGATCTCCTTCAGCGGGATAGGTCCCTCATCCGTATGCTCCGCCAGGTCGATCATCACCCGCAGCGCATAGCGTCCTCTCGTGGAAATCATGCCGGATCCCTCCCCTTCTTTTTTTGCCTATTATAGCGCAGGGTAAATATGTTGGCAAGCGCGTTTTTACCTATTGACTTAGTGGGTAAATAGGTGTATGATCCTCTCAGAAACGGAAAAGGAGTCACGCCATGAAGATATACGCTGACAACGCCGCCACCACCCCCATGAGCCGGGCCGCGCTGGACGCCATGATCCCCTGTCTGGAAAAGCTCTACGGAAATCCCTCCAGCCTGTACGCCATCGGGCAGGAGGCCAAGGAGGTGCTGGAGCGGGCCCGGGAGGAGATCGCCGCCGTGATCGGCGCCCAGCCCCGGGAGATCACCTTCACCTCCGGCGGCAGCGAGGCCGACAACCAGGCCCTGCTCTCCGCCGCCGCGCTGGGACAGCGCAGAGGGAAGCGCCACATCATCTCCACCGCCTTTGAGCACCACGCCGTCCTGCACACGCTGAAAAAGCTGGAGCAGGAGGGCTTTGAGGTCACCCTGCTCCCCGTACACGAAAACGGCATCGTGGACGTGGACGAGCTGGCAGCGGCCATCCGCCCCGACACCTGCCTGGTGAGCGTCATGTACGCCAACAACGAGATCGGCACCATCCAGCCTATCCGGGAGATCGGCGCCCTGTGCCGCTCCCGCGGCGTCCTCTTCCACACCGACGCGGTGCAGGCCATGGGTCACCTGCCCATCGACGTAAACGCAGAGCAGATCGACATGCTGTCGGCCTCCGCCCACAAGTTCCACGGGCCCAAGGGCGTGGGCTTCCTCTACGCCCGGCGCGGCGTGGCGCTGACCAACGTGATCGAGGGCGGCGCCCAGGAGAGGGGCAAGCGGGCCGGAACGGAAAACGTCCCCGGTATCGCGGCCATGGCGGCGGCCCTGCGGGAGTCCGAGGCCAACCGGGAGCGGGACGCCGCACACACGGCGGCGATCCGGGACCGGCTGATCGCCGCCCTGGCGGAGATCCCCCACAGCGCGCTGAACGGAGACGCAGCCCGCCGGCTGCCCGGCAACGTCAACTTCTGCTTTGAGGGGATCGAGGGCGAGTCCCTGCTGCTCCTGCTGGACGACCGGGGCATCAGCGCTTCCTCCGGCAGCGCCTGCACCTCCGGCTCGCTGGACCCCAGCCACGTGCTGCTGGCCATCGGCCGCCCCCACGACGTGGCTCACGGCTCTCTCCGGCTGAGCCTGGGCGCCGACGTGACAGAGGAGGAGGCGGACTACATCGCCCGGTCGGTGGCGGAGGTGGTGGCGTATCTGCGCAGCTTCTCCCCCGTCTGGCGGGATCTGACCGCCGGAAAAACACCGTTCTTACTGTAAGGAGGCAACTGCCATGGCACTGTACAGCGAAAAAGTGATGGACCATTTCCGCAATCCCCGCAACGTGGGCGTCATCGAGGACGCCAACGCGGTGGGACAGGTGGGCAACGCCAAATGCGGCGACATCATGAAGATGTATTTGAAGATCGAGGATGGGATCATTCAGGACGTGAAGTTTGAGACCTTTGGCTGCGGCAGCGCCATCGCCTCCAGCTCCATGGCCACGGAGCTGATCAAGGGAAAGCCCGTTTCCGAGGCCATGAAGCTGACCAACAAGGCGGTGACGGAGGCGCTGGACGGTCTGCCCGCCCACAAGCTGCACTGCTCCGTGCTGGCGGAGGAGGCCATCCAGGCCGCCCTGGAGGACTACCGCAGCCGCGGCGGAGAAATATAGCTTCTATCGTTTTCCTGTTCTTCTTTCTCCATATTCTATATTGTGTATATTGCCGTCACAGTCCGTACAGCTCCGGGCGGCGGTGCCGCAGCAGGGGGATCTGTTCCCGGACTGCCGCGATCTCCCGGAGATCCAGCTCCACGATCTGGCGGCCCTCCTTCTCGTCCAGCTGGGCAATCAGCCGCCCCCAGGGATCCACGGCCAGGCTGTGGCCCCAGGAGTGATAGGATGCCGCCATATCCCGGGCCGGCGCCGTCCCCACGGCATAGCACTGGTTGAACACGGCCTGGGCCCGGAAGGTCAGCTCCCAGTGGAGCGGCCCGGTGGTCAGGTTGAAGGCCCCCGGCACCAGAATCACCCCGGCGCCGTCCAGGGCCATGCGACGCCCCAGCTCCGGGAAACGGAAATCGTAGCATACGCACAGGCCCATCCGGCCGAACTCCGTGTCAAAGGTGGTGGCCCGGTCACCGGCGGCCAGCGTGTCCGACTCGCGGAAACACGCGCCGCCCTTCACGTCGATGTCAAAGAGGTGGGCCTTGCGGTGCTTGGCGATCTGCCTGCCCCGGCGGTCAAAGACGTAGGCGGTGTTGTAGGTCCTCCCGTCCGCGCCCCGCTCCGGCATGGAGCCGGCGGAGAGATAGACACCGTATCGCCGGGCCATGGCGGCACAGCGCTGCCACACCGGCCCGCCCTCCTCCTGGGCCTCCACGGGGAACCGGGCCGACTCGTACCGGCAGCAGAACATCTCCGGCAGGGCCACCAGATCCACGCCCTCCGCCGCCGCATCCCGGCAGGCCTCCTCCGCCACGTCCAGGGCCTCGGCGCTCTTCTCCGGCACACGCAGCTGGACCTGCAGGATCCGCAGCCGCTCCTTCTCCATGATCCCGTCCCCCTTCACAATCACGCCGCTGGGATAAACGCAGAGGGGCCTCCCAGGCCCCTCTCCACGGTCACTTTTTGAAAAACAGCACGCCCAGGCACTCCGGTCCGCAGTGGCTGGAGATGGTGCTGCCGGCCCGGGTCACCAGGACCTCCCGGAACGGGTGCAGCTCCTTCACCAGCGCCACCACCTTGTCCTCCAGGTCCTTGGGCACGCCGGAGTGGGTCACGAAGATCCGGCCCGGCTCCACGTCGTCACGGTTTGCCAGACGGCCCCGCACGTAGTCCAGCACGGAGCGCTCCATGCTGCCGCGGTACTTGGTGCCCACGGTCATCTTGCCGTCCACCACCCGGATCTCCGGGCGCAGCTTCAGCAGGTTGGCCCCCAGCACCGCCACACCGGAGCAGCGGCCGCCCATGCGCAGATAGTCCAGGTGCTGCAGCACGAAGCTGACGTCCAGCTTCTCCTTGCGCTCGTTGAGGATATCCACGATCTCCCGGGCGTTCAGGCCCTGGCGGGCCAGCTCCACCGCCAGCAGGACCAGGTGGCCCGAGCCGCTGGACAGGTTACGGCTGTCGATGGGGTAGACGTTCTCCAGCTCCGCCGCCGCCAGGCAGGCGTTCTGATAGCAGGTGGAGAACTCGGAGGAGATATTGATGTGAATGATCGAATATCCGTCCTCCACGTAGGGGCGGAACGTCTCGATGTAGGTGTTGGGGGAAACCGCCGACGTCTTGGGCAGGGTGCCGGTCCGGTCGGCGTAGGCGAACAGATCCTTTGCCGCCACGTTCACCCCGTCATAATACAGCGTCTCCCCCAGGGTGATGCCCAGGGGCAATATGTCCACGCCATAGCTCTGATACAGCTCCGGCGTCAGATCGCAGGTGGAATCGCAGGTCACTTTGATCTTCTCCATAGAGGGAGTCCTCCTCATCCGCTGTTGCGGTACTGTCACATAAGTGTCCAGCTTATAATAGAATTAAAAGTATTATACTCTATCATTCGCGCGATTTCAA